>DASUIC010000073.1:0-3655 GCA_036273215.1 Sphingomicrobium sp. | reverse complement strand
GATCGTCATCAACATGGGCGTCGGCGAGGCGACCCAGGACAAGAAGCGGGTAGAGACGGCGGCTGCCGAAATGCAGCAGATCGCTGGCCAGAAGCCGGTGATCACCAAGGCCAAGAAATCCATCGCGCAATTCAAGCTGCGCGAAGGCATGCCGATCGGCTGCAAGGTCACTCTTCGGCGCGAGCGCATGTACGAGTTCCTCGACCGGCTGGTCACGATCGCGCTTCCGCGCGTCCGCGACTTTCGCGGATTGAACCCCAAGTCGTTCGACGGGCGCGGCAATTACGCGCTCGGCCTCAAGGAACAGATCATCTTCCCCGAGATCAATTACGACCAGATCGACAAGGTTCGGGGGATGGACGTCATCGTAACCACCACGGCGAAGACGGATGAGGAGGCGCGCGAGCTGCTGCGCCTGTTCAACTTCCCCTTCCCGCAAGAGGAGCAGCGGGAGGCCGCGTAAGCGGTCTTCCCCTTAGGAGAAGAACTTAAGTCATGGCGAAACTGAGTTCGATCAACAAGAACGAGCGGCGCAAGAAGCTCGTCCAGAAGAATGCGGCCAAGTACGCGAAGCTCAAAAGCATCGCGAACGACGAGTCGAAGGACGAGACCGAGCGCCTGATCGCGCGCCTGAAGATGGCCGAGCTGCCGCGCAACGGGAACCCGACACGGGTTCGCAACCGCTGCGAGCTGACCGGCCGTTCGCGGGCCTATTACCGCAAGTTCCGCCTGTCGCGGATCATGCTCCGGGAGCTGGCCAACAAGGGCCTGATCCCCGGCGTGATCAAGTCGAGCTGGTAAGGGTACCGATATGGCGATGACCGATCCACTGGGTGACCTCCTCACCCGCATCCGCAACGGCCAGCAGGCGAAGAAGGATTCGATCCTGACGCCGGCGTCGAAGCTGCGCACGCGGGTGCTCGATGTGCTCCAGCGCGAGGGCTACATCCGCGGCTATTCGGAGGAAGAGCTCGCGGGGCAGAAGGGCCTTCGAATCGAGCTCAAATATTTTGAAGGCCAGCCCGCGATCCAGCATCTGGCGCGCGTGTCGAAGCCCGGCCGCCGGGTCTATTCCGCGGCGCGCGAGCTTCCGCGAATCCGCAACGGCCTCGGCACGATCATCGTGTCGACCCCCCGCGGCGTTTTGTCGGACGCCGAAGCGCGCGACCAGAACGTCGGCGGCGAAGTGCTGGCGGAGGTGTTCTGATGTCCCGGATCGGCAAGAGACCAGTCGCTCTCCCGTCCGGAGTCAGTGCTTCGGTCGAAAGCGGCGTGCTGACGATCAAGGGTCCCAAGGGCCAGCTCGCGATGCAGCTGCTCGACGACCTCGTGAAATATGAGGTCGGCGATGGCGAAATCCGCGTCACTCCGCTGGTCGATGCGCAGCGCAACAATGCCGCCTGGGGAATGCAGCGAACTCTGGTCCAGAACCTCGTCACCGGAGTGACCGAAGGCTTCACCAAGGTGCTCGAGATCAGCGGCGTCGGCTACCGCGCCCAGGCGCAGGGCCGCAACCTGCGTCTGCAGCTCGGCTATAGCCACGACGTCAATTACAAGCTGCCCGAAGGCATCGACGTCAAAACGCCCGACCAGAACACGGTCGAGATCAGCGGCGTCGACAAGCAGAAGGTCGGCCAGGTCGCGGCCGAGATCCGCCGCTGGCGCAAGCCCGAGCCCTACAAGGGCAAGGGCATCAAGTACCGCGGCGAATATATCTTCCGCAAAGAAGGCAAGAAGAAATAGCCATGGCGAAACTCTCCCTTTTCGATCGCCGCCGCCGACGCGTGCGCAGCGCGCTTCGCTCGCGTGGCGCCGCCAAGCCGCGGCTTTCGGTCCACCGCTCGGGCCGGCACATCTATGCCCAGGTGATCGACGATAATGCGGGCAAGACGCTCGCCGCCGCATCGACGCTGGACAAGGACCTCAAGGGCAAGGCCGGAGCGACCAGGGACGGCGCCGTCGCGGTCGGAAAGGCGATCGCCGATCGGGCGAAGAAGGCGGGAGTCTCGTCGGTCGTGTTCGACCGCGGCGGCTTCCTGTTCCATGGCCGGGTCAAGGCCCTCGCCGACGCTGCCCGCGAAGGCGGACTGGAGTTCTAAATGATTCAAGAAACGGAAAATCCTGGAATGACTCAGGAGGGCGTCGCCGAGGCGCAGACCGAGGTTCCGGCCAAGGAAGACGTGGTCGTTCGGACCGAAGGCGAAGCGCCTCGCGGACGCGGCGGCCGCGGGCGTGGCCCCGGCGGTGGACGCGGGCGCGGCGGAGACCGCGGTGGGCGCGGGCGCCGCGACGATCGCCGTGGACGTCGCGATGACGACGAAGGCGGCGAGGAGCTGATCGAGAAGCTCGTCCACATCAACCGCGTCTCCAAGACCGTGAAGGGCGGCAAGCGCTTCGGCTTCGCTGCGCTGGTGGTGGTCGGCGACGGCAAGGGCCGCGCCGGCTTCGGCCACGGCAAGGCGCGCGAGGTTCCCGAAGCGATCAGCAAGGCGACCGCCTCAGCGAAGAAGGCGATGATCCGTGTCCCGCTTCGCGACGGCCGCACGCTTCACCACGACGGACTCGGCCATTTCGGCGCCGGCCGAGTGACGATCCGCACCGCTCCCGCCGGAACCGGGATCATCGCCGGCGGCCCAATGCGCGCGATCTTCGAGAGCCTCGGAGTCGCCGACGTCGTGACCAAGTCGGTCGGGACGTCGAACCCCTACAACATGATCCGCGCGACCTTCGAGGCGCTGAAGGAGCAGACCAGCCCGCGTTCGGTCGCACAGCGTCGCGGCAAGAAGGTCGCGGACCTGCTCGGACGCGGCGGGGCGTCGAACGCCGAAGCCGAGGCGCAGGCCGAAGCGGTGGCGGAGTAGCTCGGATGGCCAAGATCAAGATCACCCAGACCGGATCGCCGATCCGCCGCGACAAGACCCAGCGCGCGACGCTCGTCGGCCTCGGCCTCAACAAGATGGGCCGGACCGTGGAGGTGGAGGGCACGCCCGACGTGCTCGGCCAGGTCAAGAAGGTTCAGCATCTGGTGAGCGTCGAGGGGGCTTAACTTCACAGATTCTTTTCTCAGGACTGGACCCCGGCCTTCGCCGGGGAACTGTGCGACAAAAGCGAAAGCGAGTGCAGGAACATGAAACTCAATCAACTCAGCGATAACAAGGGCGCGCGGCAATCGCGCGTGCGCGTCGGCCGCGGAATCGGCTCGGGGCTCGGAAAGACCGCCGGCCGCGGCCAGAAGGGCGCCAAGGCGCGCTCGGGCGTCAGCATCGCCGGCTTCGAGGGCGGCCAGATGCCGCTCCACATGCGGCTGCCGAAGCGCGGCTTCAACAACATCTTCGCCCGCGACTATGCCGAAGTGAACATCGGCGCGGTCCAGAAGGCGATCGACGCCGGAAAGCTCGAGTCCAAGGGAACCCTCGACCATGACGCGCTGAAGGTCGCTGGCCTCGCGCGCGGCGGCAAGGATGGAGTCCGCCTGCTTGGCAAGGGCGAATTGAAGGCCAAGCTCGCGTTCAAGGTCGCAGGCGTGTCGAAGGGCGCTCGCGAGGCGGTGGAGAAGGCGGGCGGCTCGATCGAGCTGATCGCGCGCAAGGACCCGGCCGAGCTCGCCAAGGCCAAGAAGGGCTCGCGGAAAGCTGCCGCGAAGGCGCAGGCCTGA
>DASUIC010000072.1:0-7294 GCA_036273215.1 Sphingomicrobium sp. | reverse complement strand
CGACGCCGGGCTCGATTATTACAACCACAATATCGACACCTCGCCCGAACATTACGGCGCGATCATCACCACGCGGACGTTCCAGGAGCGCCTCGACACGCTCGAGCATGTCCGCGCGGCGGGAATCGCCGTCTGCTGCGGCGGCATCGTCGGCATGGGCGAAAACCGCGACGACCGCGTCGGCTTCATCCACGCGCTCGCGACGCTGCCGCGCCATCCGGAAAGCGTACCCATCAACGCGCTGGTTCCCGTCAAAGGCACGGTCCTTGGCGACATGCTCGACGGCGTGAAGATGATCGACGACATCGAATTCGTGCGCACCGTCGCCGTCGCGCGCACCACGATGCCACGATCCATGGTGCGCCTGTCCGCCGGCCGCGAAAGCATGTCGGAGAGCACGCAGGCGCTCTGCTTCCTCGCCGGCGCGAACAGCATCTTCACCGGCGACAAGCTGCTGACGACGCCGAACGCAGGCGACGACGCGGATGCGGCCTTGTTCGAGAAGCTCGGCCTGACACCGCTGCGAGGCGAGGAGCCGATGAGACAGTTTCCCGGCCGGGACCCAAGCCGCTGTGAAGCAGCGGTTCCCGCTGCCCTGGGCCCCGGCCTCCGCCGGGGAACACCCGCATGCTGAAGTCGCTCCTCATCGCCAATCGCGGCGAGATCGCGTGCCGCGTGATACGCACCGCGCGGCGGCTCGGGATTCTCACGGTTGCGGTCTATTCGGACGCCGACGCCAAGGCGCTGCACGTGCGCATGGCGGACGAGGCGGTGCATATCGGGCCCTCGCCGGCTCGTGAATCGTACCTGCGCGGCGACAAGATCATTGCGGCGGCGAAGGCGACTGGCGCCGAGGCGATCCACCCCGGCTACGGCTTCCTCAGCGAGAATGCCGATTTCGCGCAGGCGGTGATCGATGCCGGGCTGATCTGGGTCGGGCCGAAGCCGGACAGCATCCGCGCCATGGGGCTCAAGGACGCGGCGAAGAAGCTGATGGCCGAGGCGGGCGTTCCGGTGACGCCCGGCTATCTCGGCGAGGATCAGGACCCGAAGCGCCTCAAGAAGGAAGCCGGCGCCATCGGTTACCCCGTGCTGATCAAGGCTGTGGCGGGCGGCGGCGGCAAGGGCATGCGCCGCGTCGATGATCCGAAAGGCTTCGACGACGCACTCGACAGCGCCAAGCGCGAAGCGGCGAGCAGCTTCGGCGACGACCGGGTGCTGATCGAAAAATACATCAATTCGCCGCGCCACATCGAGGTGCAGGTGTTCGGCGACAGCCACGGCAATGTCGTTCACCTGTTCGAGCGCGACTGCTCGCTCCAGCGGCGCCACCAGAAGGTCATCGAGGAAGCCCCCGCGCCGGGGATGGATGCCGAGACCCGCGAGGCGGTCTGCGGCGCCGCGGTCCGCGCGGCCCAGGCGGTGAACTACGAAGGCGCCGGCACGATCGAGTTCATCGCCGACGCGTCCGATGGCCTGCGCGCCGACCGCATCTGGTTCATGGAAATGAACACACGCCTGCAGGTCGAGCATCCGGTGACCGAGGAGATCACCGGCCAGGACTTGGTCGAATGGCAGCTCCGCGTCGCCTCAGGCGAGAAGCTGCCGAAAACGCAGGACGAGCTGACGATCAGCGGCCACGCCATCGAAGCGCGGCTCTACGCGGAAGACCCGGCGAAGGGCTTCTTGCCTAGTGTCGGGAAGCTCGAGCATTTTGATTTGGGCGACGCTTCTGAAGATTTTTGGGGCCGCATCGACACTGGTGTCGAGGAAGGCGACGTGATCTCGCCCTTCTATGATCCGATGATTGCCAAGCTCATCTGCGCGGGTGAGGATCGCAAAGCCGCGATCAACGGTCTCGCTGACATTCTTGATAATGTCGAAGTCTGGCCGGTGAAAACTAACGCTGGCTTCCTAGTGAACGCCCTGACGAGCAATGAATTCTGGCGCGGCGATTTCGATACTGGATTCATTACTGAACATCTGGACTCGCTTGTTCCATCGGAAGGTCCTGGCCCTCACATCTTGCGAGCAGCGGCGTCGGTCGCGATTCTTGCCGCCGAGGAAGGGTCGCCGCTGCCGGGGATTTCCGGTTTCAGGCTCAACGCCCCACCGAGACTGAGCGCTACGCTAGATGGGCAGACCGTCACACTGAGCGGGGGCGACGAAATTGCGAACGTCTCAGGCTTCGCCGACGATGAACGGGTGGTTTTGTTCTTCTCCGGCTTAGCTCGGGAGTACAAAACTGCATCTCGTGGGACGGGCTCCTCGCACGGTCTCCACGACGGAGAGATTGAGGCGCCGATGCCGGGGAAGGTCACGGCGGTCGAAGTCAAGCGCGGCGAAAAGGTTGCCAAGGGGCAACGCTTGCTGACGCTCGAAGCAATGAAGATGGAGCATGCGCTGACCGCGCCGTTCGACGGCACCGTCGCCGAGCTCAACGCGAGCGCCGGCCAGCAGGTCACCGAAGGGCAGATGCTGGTGAAGGTCGAGGCCGAGCAAGTATCGTCGTCCTGAACTCGTTTGTCCTGCGGTCATCTTCGATTCCAGTACCCATTCTCGAGACCCGTTGCACACGTCCCACAATGGATGCTGAAACAAGTTCAGCATGACGGGCTACGCGGACGAGATGCATCCGCAATGGACCAAAGCTTAAGCCGCGGCTTACGCGCCCCGCTACATCCCGCTGCCGCAAAGGAGCGCGGCGATGCAGACGGGAGTGGATTGGAAACGCTATGAAGCGAGCGACGCGTCGCCGTGTCCGCGGCGGCATGAACGGTCCGCCGTCGAAGCGGAGGCCTCGCTCCGCCGCGCCGGCAAGCTGACCTTCCGCGTGCGCCTGTTCGACCTGTCGCCGGAGGGCTGCAAGGCCGAGTTCGTCGAACGGCCCGAGATCCACGAGCAACTCTGGGTCAACTTCGACGGCTTGGAGGCCGTGGAGACGAGCGTGTGCTGGATTGCGGGCGCGAAGGTCGGCCTGCGCTTCCTTCGTCCCATGCATCCCGCCGTATTCGATCTGCTGCTGGGGCGGCTCCGTTAAACTTCCGTTTACGTGCTTAACATAGATTACGAGCGTTAGAGTCTATAAGGACGAGGGCAGTGGACAGGAATTCCGCGGCGGAGAAGCTTTCCGACACCGCGATTGCGAGGCGAGAGCGCAAGCCGGTGAGCCTGCGGGCTTACATCCTGCGCGAAGGCGGAGCGAGCTCCGAAGGGCTTGTGCTCGACCTCTCCTACGAAGGGTGCGGCATCGAGACGCCCTTGGCACTGGAGCCTGAGGAGAAGGTGAAGCTTACGGTGCTTGGCCGCGGGGCGATCGACGCCAAGGTGCGGTGGTCGAGCGGCGGCAGGGCCGGGCTCGTCTTCGAATCCGACGAAGCTCCCAGGCAGGAATGGCCGCGAGTCAGCCACCGTGTTTCAATGGCCGCGGACGTTTCACTTCGGCGATTGGGTCAGGCGAACTTCAGGGTCACCGTGACCGATATTTCGCCCGAAGGCTGCAGAGTCGAATTGGTCGACCGGCCGAGGGTCGAGGAGCATGTCCTCATCAAGTTCGAGGGACTCGAGGTGCTGGAGGCCGAAGTCTGCTGGGTCGAAGGCTATGCTGCGGGACTACGGTTCGAAAAGCCAATTCACCCGGCGGTGTTCGAGCTTCTGCTCGACCGGCTGCGCTAAACCGCGGCCCGAGCCGATCAGGCGCTCTGCGTCTCTCGCGCTGAACGACACCGGACCAGGTCCCGATAGCGTTCGGCACTGCCGATGCTCCTGCGCGCCGAGCGGCTGAATGGGCGCCGAAGCCCAACAGCTCAATTGTCTTGCGACGTGTCTTCGCTGCTGCCCTCGTGAAGCTCGCGATCCGCCTCGTCGATCGTCTTCAGGAGTTCGGTGAATTGCGGCGCGGATTCGATCGGCCACAGCCGCTGGAAGGTGGGCCCGAGCAGGTCGAGGTCCCGCTCGGTCAGCAATCCCACGGCAACGATGCGTTCGCTCGGCAAAGCCCGGTTCCATTTGCTTCAGTACCGTTGGAGAAAACGCCCGTAAGCGGCGGGTGTGCCTAGCATTTCGGCGCAGTATCGTCCGGGAACTAATCAAAGTTAGCACCCGGACGGGAATTCGGGTATATAAGGCCCCATCGCTGCTACCAGCCTCAGCGCTGCGGTGACCGAGAGACACTTGGAGAGCTCCCGCTGTTTGAGGAGCGTACCCATGTCCCAACCATCCAAAACCTATCGCATCGTTTGCTTCGACGGCGCGCTAACGGTTGTCACCGCCGAACTGATCGAGGCCGAAAGCGACGAGCAGGCGATCGCGCACGCGCGGGCCGCCGGCTTCGGCGACAGATGCGAGATTTGGGACGGCAACCGCCTCGTCGCGCAGCTCGAGGGCGAGCGGCGCCAGGCATAACCGCGACGGCAGCCGAAGCAGCTCAGGCCTGCCATCTGAGGTCCAGCCGGACGACCAGGCGCTTGCCCTGCCACAGCTCACACTCGTGCCCGTCGTGTGTCTCTTTCGCGACCCCGATCGCGGCCTCGTCGTCGCCCGCCTCGATCCACTCGGCAGACGCGACTTTCCCGACCCCGTCGAGGCAGTACAAACGGTACTCTGCCACGGCGTATAACCCGAATTGTTGCGCCGCCGGAGCGGCTTTTGTCCCGAAACGAGTCTTCGCGGCGAAGGTTTCATGACATCGAAATCGACGCTGTCTCGTGCTCTTGAGGCCACTCGAAAGTTCACGAAGTTGCGGTCCAACCCGGACGTTCGCGAGGGGCGGGGGGGGGCGTGTCAACTTCGTCAATTTCGCTCCGCCCGGAGCTGCCCATCGTCCGAAATCCGCCGTTCAGGAATTGCGCTCGTCGCGGATTTGCTCGATTTCCTCGGGCTCCTTTTCGTCGACGTGCGCCATGGCGTTCGCGGCGCGCGTGTCGCTGCGCAGGAGCTCGTCGAGCTTGGCCTGGATCGCCTGCGTGTCGCGATGCTCTGAGCGCTGGATGAACAAAGTCATCAGCCAGGTCGCGAGAGTCGCAACGCTGTGCCAGTCGAGCTGCTTCGGCGCGATCAGCACCCAGGCGAGCGCATAAGCGGCGACGATGACGAACGCGGTCGGCCGCGCGGTCCACGCGCCGATCTGGGTCAGGATTTCGCGGGGGGTTTCGGTAGCCATCGGCTGGCAACGCGGCGGGCGAGGGGGCGTTCCTGTGCGGGTGCGAAGGCGCGAAGCGCTCCGTCACCCTGAGTCCAGCCTGCCGGCTGTTCCCCGGCCGCCCGTCACCCTGAACTCGTTTCAGGGTCCATTCCGGAGACCACGGTGTCTCCCTCCACAATGGATGCTGAAACGAGTTCAGCATGACGGTATGAAGGGGCACCTCGGGGGCTGCCATGTCGATATTTGAATTCGTCTTCTCGCTGTACAGCCTGCTGTTCGGCCTTGCCCTGGCGCAGGTGTTCGGCGGGTTCGGCAACACGCTCCAGGAGCGGCACAAGCTTCACGTCGGCTGGCTGACCCCTTTGCTCGGTCTGTTCGTCATCCTCGACCTCACCAGCTTCTGGGAGATCGGGTGGCAGATGCGCGGGATCAGCCGGCCCTATTTCCTGTTCCTGATCTGCACCGTCCTCCTCGCCGGGATCTACTACCTCGCAGCGCGGCTGGTCTTCCCCAGGAACTTCGTCGAGTGGCCCGACTTCGACGTCTATTATTTTAGGCACAAGCAGTGGGTCTATGGCGGCATATTGCTGTGCAACGTGGTTGCGGCAATCGCCCTTGTGGTGGTGCACGCGCCGTTCATGCGCTCGCCGGTCGGCTTCGCCAATTTCGCGACCTACTTCGTGCTCCTGATCGCGCTTCTGCTGGTGCGCGGCAAGCGAGCGAGCATCGTGCTTCTGATCCTGATGCTGAGCCGATACGCCGTGTTCCCCGTGCTCGTGCTGCTCGCGCGCCGCGCCGCAGGCGGGTGATTTGAGGCAGCCAGCAAGCGCGGAAGTTGCCAAAGTTGTGCCCTCAACGCGCGCGTGTGCGTGCGCACGCGAGGAAGAGGGGGCGGAGCAGACCTCGAGGCTCCAGCGGCGAGCAGCCGATTGAATGTCGGCGCAGGGGTGTCGGCTTTGTCGGCTTCGCGGGGCGGGGCGTGGAGATCGCGGCGTTGCTCATCCGACAGGGTAAGCCATAAAGGGGGTGCTGTAGGACAGCTGTTTTTCGAAGCTGCCAGGGCGGACAAGCGAAAGCGCTCGCAACATCGAGCGCCGCCAGCCGTTACCCGCGCCATGAGCGACGAAACCGGCGACGAAACCACCGTCTATCCCGACCCGAGCGAAGTCAAAGCCAGGGAGGGCGCGGTCCATGTCGAGGGCCCCGACGCGGTCGACGTGGCGCTCACCCCCGAAGCCGCCGAGGAAACCGCCCTGCGGCTCGAGAACGAGGGTGTCCGCGCGCGCGGTCAGCGCCGCCTCAAAGGCGTTCCCCGACCGGCGAAGGACTAGGCGGCGCGGCCCGCAAAGGCCGCGCCGCCGTCCCAGGCCCTAGTAGCGGCGGTAGCCGTCGCGCTGGCCGATGCGGATGTTGGTCACCGCGCCATTGTAAGCGACGTTGCAGCGGAAGCTCAGCTGCTGCGCGCCGTAGCCGCGGTTCTGATAGCCGTACTGGCCGCCATAGCCCGAGCTCATCAGGCCCGAAACACGAAGGCCGTTGTTGCGGCGCTGGACATCGGTGATCGCGGTGACGCGCATGTTCGACGCGCCGGCGTAGGCCTGGTTGCGATTGCCGTAGCCGCCGTACTGGGCCGACGCCTGCACCATCGCCGCGCTCGCGCACTGGCTGACCGCCTGGCGGTCGGTGACATTGTAGCGGTTGCCGAGCAGCTGATCGATGATCGCTCCGACCGGGTTCTGGGCATAGCCCTGGCTGTAACCGTAGCCCGAATAAGCCTGGCCGTACTGCTGCGGATATTGGTACTGCTGCGGATAGGTCTGCTGGGGATATTGGTACTGCTGTCCGTAGGGCTGGGCGTAAGGCTGCGCATATTGCGCCGCGGCCGGAGCCGCGAAAACGCCGATCGCTGCCGCGGCGGCGGCGTAAGTGGTGAAGCTGTGCATGGGATTTCCTTCGATTCTCGCTCGGGAAAAACCCGCGAGTTCAGGGATATAACGCGCTTGACCTGGATTAGGTGCAGTGCGGCATCGGATAAGTGCCCGGCGCTCTATGCAAAATTAACAAACGGAGTCAGTCTGCCGCTGCGCTCGTGCTCGGGGGCGAGTCGCAACGGGGGGAGTTCGTCACATGGTTCCGCTTATCGTGGTCGCC
>DASUIC010000071.1:0-22120 GCA_036273215.1 Sphingomicrobium sp. | reverse complement strand
GTCGGCGCCGACACGGTCCAGCGGCCCGGCGGCGATGCCGCGGTGGTGCGCGTCCACGGTTCGAAGAAGGCGCTGGCCATCACCACCGACTGCACGCCGCGCTACTGCTATGCCGACCCGGTCGAGGGCGGGAAGCAGGCGGTCGCGGAAGCGTATCGCAACCTCTGCGCGGTCGGCGCAAAGCCGCTGGCGATCACCAACTGCCTCAACTTCGGCAACCCCGAACGCCCCGAGATCATGGGCCAGTTCGTCGGCTGCATCGAAGGCATCGCCGAAGCCTGCCGCGTCCTCGACTTCCCCGTCGTGAGCGGCAACGTCAGCCTCTACAACGAGACCAAGAACGATGACGGCACCAGCACCGCCATCCTGCCGACACCAGCGATCGGCGGGGTGGGATTGCTCGACGAATGGGAAAAGTCAGCGACGATCGCGTTGAAGGTCGAAGGATCACTCCTCGCAACTATCTCGGACGGAACTCTCGATGATGGTTTCACCCGTGGCCATCTCGGCCAATCCCTGTGGCTGCGTGAGACCAAAGACGAGACCCGGGGCCCTCCTCCCGCAGTAGACCTCGAGGCCGAAAGCAAAGCGGGCCGTTTCGTCCGCAGCCTGATTGCTGAAGGGAAAGTCACTGCTGTGCATGACGTGTCTGACGGCGGTCTTCTCGTCGCGGCAGCTGAGATGGCGCTGGCGGGCAATCTCGGCATCGCTATCAATTCCGAGCTGCTGCAAGAGGCGATCGACCTGTTATTCGGCGAAGATCAAGGACGTTACCTTGTGGAAGTCCGTGCCGCGGAGTTTGAGCCGTTGGTCTACGCAGCTAGCGCTGCCGGGCTTAGTGCGCGCTGCGTCGGTCAAGTAGGCGGTGATCGCCTGATAGAGGACCGACTGTCCCCACAAGAACTGAAACTTGATTTGAGCCTCGCTGACCTCCGCGCCGCACATGAGGGCTTCTTTCCAAAGTTGATGGGCAGTGAGCTGACGCCGGAGTTCTAACCCCTCCACCACTCGCTTCGCGAGCGGTCCCCCTCCCCATCCTCGCTTCGCGAGGACAAGGAGGAGCTTGACGGCGGCGCGCTTTCGCTCCTCCCTGTTGCGCAGCAATGGGGAGGGGGACCATTCACCGAAGAGTGAATGGTGGAGGGGTTCACCGGTGACCGCGAGCGACAAGGCCTACAAGAATGCACGGCGGTTCAGGCGCGAGCTGTCGTTGCCGGAGAAGCTTCTGTGGGTGCGGATTCGTCGCGGCGAGCTGCATTTCCGCCGGCAGCACCCGATCAGCGAGTATGTGCTCGATTTTTACTGCCTGGCCGCGAAGCTGGCGATCGAGGTTGATGGAGCAGCGCATGACTTTGGCGATCGTCCACAGCGCGATGACCGTCGCACCGACTGGCTGAGGCGCGAAGGCATCGACGTGCTCCGCATTGCGGCGAAGGACGTCTTGCGCGATCCCGACGAGATCGCCGACGCAGTGATCAGACTATGCGTGGACGCCGCGAAACCCCTCCACCACTCGCCTGCGGCGAGCGGTCCCCCTCCCCATCCCCGCTCGCGCGGGGACAGGGAGGAGCGATGAGCGGCTACTCAGGGACGGCGCTGGCGAAAAAGCTGTCGCTGAAGGACCGCCAGCGGGTCTGGTGGGAAGGGATGCCACGGAGCGTGGCGGATGAGATTGGAGGTCAGGGCTTGCAGCTCCAATTGCTCCGTGCGCCTGAAGCGCCGATCGATGCGGCGCACCTCTTCGTCACCGAACGGGCTCAGCTCGAAACCAAGCTGCACCAGCTCATGGCCCTGCTCAGCCCGAGCGGTTTCATCTGGGTCAGCTGGCCGAAGAAAGCGTCGAAGGTTCCGACGGACATTACCGAGGACGCGATTCGCGATGTATGCCTGCCCATGGGCCTCGTCGACGTGAAGGTCTGCGCCGTGGACGAGACCTGGTCGGGGCTCAAGCTGACGAAGCGGCGCACTTAATTCGTCATGCTGAACTAGTTTCAGCATCCATGTCGATGAAGGACTGAGCGGGTCTCGAAAATGGACCCTGAAACGAGTTCAGGGCGACGGCTTTGCCGTCAGATGCGCCCGAAGCCCTGGTTGCTGACAGTCTTCCGGCCAAAGCCGGCGGGTCCGGCACGGCTCACCAGCGGGTTCGTCGCTTTCTCGAACAGCTCGACGGTCTGGTTGAACAGCTTACGAAGCTCGACCACCTCGGGCACCAGCTCGTCGGGGAAGCGGTGGGTCTCGATGCAGAAGCGCGCAGTCGACTCGATCAGCTCGGCGATCTTGGCCAGCGGCTCGGCGCCGAGCTGGCGCGATTCGCCCTTCAGCGTATGGGCGGGAAGGACCAGCGCGGTCGTGTTCTGCTCGTGCATCGCAGCCTCGATCTGGGCGATCGACTTGACCCCGTCTTCCTTGAAATAGCTGAGGATTCGGATGAAACCCGGGCCGAGCTCGGTCCGGCTCTTCTCGAAATGCGTCCAATCGACGATGTCGCGAGCCTCGTCGGCCACGTCATGCTCCTCAAGCGCCGGTTGCCTCCGGCGGCGGTCCCACGGCTGAGGGGATAGGGCGAAAAGGGTAAAATTCTCCTTAGCGGCGGCGCGCCTTGTCGAACGGGTTCGAACGGCCGCGGAAGTCGAGGCGCAACGGGACCGGGCCCAAACCCAGGTCCCGCCGAATCGCGTTCAGGAGGTAACGCCGATAGCTTTCCGGGAGCTCCTCCAGCCGATTTCCGAACACGACGAAGCTCGGCGGCCGGCTTTTGACCTGGGTGATGTAGCGAAGCTTGATCCGCTGTCCCTTCGGCGCCGGCGGCGGGTTCGCCTCGATCGCATGCTCGAACCAGCGGTTGAGCTCGCCGGTCGGCACGCGTTTGCTCCACGCCTCGCGAAGCTCGAAGCCGACCTTGAGGATCGTCTCGATGCCCTTGCCGGTCTTCGCGGAGACGGTGAGCAGCGGCACGTCCTTCAGCTGCGCCAGGCCCTCGACCAGCGCCGCCTTGACCCCGTTGAACAGCGACGAGGCATGGTCCGCGACGTCCCACTTGTTGAGCGCGATGATCAGCGCGCGGCCCTCCTCGATCACCTGGCTGGCGATCTTCAGATCCTGCGCCTCGAGCCCGCGTGTGGCGTCGAGCAGGAGGACGACGACTTCCGCGTAATCGATCGCGCGCTTGGTGTCCGCGACGGACAGCCGCTCGAGCTTGTCGTCGATTTTTGCGCGCTTTCTCAGGCCCGCGGTATCGACCAGCTGGACCGGTCGGCCGTCCCATTCCCACTCGAGGCTGATCGAATCGCGCGTGATCCCGGCTTCGGGTCCGGTGATCATCCGCTCCTCGCCGATCATCCGGTTGACCAGCGTGGATTTGCCGGCGTTCGGCCGTCCGACGATCGCGAGCTTGAGCGGCGCGTCCCGCCCCTGCTCCTCGATGTCGCCATCACCATTTCCTTCGACATGCGGACGAAGGGCGTCAAACAGGTCCGCGACTCCATCGCCATGTTCGGCGCTGAGCGCGACCGGGTCGCCCAGGCCGAGGCGGAACGCCTCGAAGATTCCGCTTTCCGCCGCGCGCCCTTCGGCCTTGTTCGCGACCAGGACGACGGGCGTGCTTTCGGCGCGAAGCCATCGCCCGATCTCCTCGTCGAGCGGAGTCAGCCCCTCGCGCGCGTCGACCAGGAACAGTGCCGCGTCCGCGTCGCGCACCGCCGCTTCCGTCTGGCTGCGCATCCGTCCCGGGAGGGTGTGCGGATCCTCGTCCTCGAACCCTGCGGTATCGATCACCCTGAACTCGAGCCCCAGCAGCTTGGCCTCGCCTTCCCGCCGGTCCCGAGTCACGCCCGGCCGGTCGTCGACCAGCGCCAGCCGCTTGCCGACGAGGCGGTTGAACAGGGTCGATTTGCCCACGTTCGGGCGCCCGACGATCGCGACGGTGGGGAGCGGCATGGAGGCGAACTAGCGCATCACGCTCCTCCCTGCGAGCGCAGCTCGTGGGGAGGGGGACCATCGAGCGATAGCTCGGTGGTGGAGGGGTTCTGCGACGGCCGAAAACCCCTCCACCACTGCCTTCGGCAGCGGTCCCCCTCCCCATCGGCTTCGCCGACAGGGAGGAGAGCTAAATCAGCGATACGCGTGCAGCTTGCCCTGATCGTCGTAAATGTAGAGCGTCGAATTGGCGACCACCGGCGCGAGGCTGGCCGGCGTTCCCAGCGCCATCTGCGTCAGGAAGCCGCCGTTCGCGGGGTTGATCTGGATCAGCGCTCCGTTCGAGCCGGTGATCAGAAGCCGCCCACCCGCGAGCACCGGCCCCGAATATTCGATCACTCCGGATTTCGACTTGGGTTTTTCGAACTGGGGAAGCTGGGCGATCCAGCGGATATGGCCGTTCTGGCGATAGATGCACAGCACCTTGGCGTCGTCGGTGATGACGAACAGCCAGTCGCCGGCAAGCCACGGCGTGTCGATACCGGCGACGTTCAGCTCCCACAGGCGCTGACCGGTGATGAGATCGAGCCCGACCATCCGGCCCCCCTGGCCGACGGCGAACACCTGGCCGCTGTCGATCACCGGGTCGGCGTCTATGTCGGACAGCGACGATACCGTGGTCTGGATGCTGGTGCGCTGCAGCTGGTCGCCCCATACCTGCCGGCCGTTCTCGTAGCGATAGGCGTTGAGTTCGCCCGAGGAGAATCCGGCAACCACGGTGCCCTGCCCGACCGCGGGTGAGGCCGAGCCGAAGATCCCCGCGATCTCGAGCGAAGCGGGCTGCGACCAGTTGGTCGTCCCGTCCGATTCCTTGAGCGAATAAATCTGGTTATCCTGGCTCATTACATAGACTGCGCCGTTGCCGACGCTCGGAGCGCCGCGAAGCGGGCCGCCCGGACGCACCTTCCAGATGATTCCGCCGGTGCGCTCATCGAGCTCGGAGACGAAGCCGAGACCGTTGGTCGCGTAGATGCGGCCATTATCGAAGGCGATTCCACCGCCGTAGAGCGACGCTTCGTTGCCTTTCACATCGGGAGTCTGGCTGACCCAGTACATCCCTCCGGTACGCGCGTCGAAGGAACGAACGGTCCCGAGCGTGTCGATCGTGTACACTCGGCCATCGGCTACGATCGGAGTTGCAGCGAGGCGCGCCGTCAGGCTGCTCCCGCGGCCGGCATTGACGACGAACGCCTCATGCAGCGGGTTGCCGAGCGCAACCTGGCCCATCGACTTGGTGGCGTTGCCCCCCGACTGGGTCCACCCGCTGTTCTCGACCGGCGCCGGAAGATTGAACGGCAGCGCCTCGGTCGCGGGATCGACCTCGACATCGGCCTCATTGGTCAGCACCGGGATTCGCTGGCCGAGCACCGGCGTCTTGGGATGTCCTTTCTTGAACACGCTGCACCCGCTCCCCGCGAGGGCGACGGCGATCATCACGGCAATCCGGAACTTATGTCTGCTCATTCGTGGGTCCTATTGAGCGGGCGGAGGGAGCGCGGCGCTGGCATCCGCCCCCAGGCTCCCCGCGATCTGAACGGCGCGCGCGCGAAGCGAATCCGGCGCGTCCTTGTCCTTTGCGATGGTGACGAACAGCTGCCCGGCCTCACGCGTCTTGCCCTGTTTGATCAGCGCCAGAGCGGTCATCTCGGCGGCGCTTCCGAACCACGGATTTCCGGGCGTGGCGAGCGCCTGGAGGCGGGCGATCACGTCCTGCGGCTGAAGCTGGTCGAACTCGAGCGACGTCTCACGAATGAGCGCGGCGTCGCGATAGGGCTGCGGCATTCCACTGTCGTTCGCGATATTCCGGTAGGTGGCCGTCGCGAGCTTCAGGTCATTCTGCTGGATTGCGACGGCGGCGCGAGTGAACAGCGCCGAGGCACGGACCGCCTTGCTCCCCGCGTTGGACAAAGCGTCGAGCTGTTGCGGCGCCTTCGCAGTGTTGCCGTTGCCGATGTCCTTGTAGATTTGCGCAAGCTGCTCGACTTCGTGTTGAGTGCGCTTCTCGCGGTGCTGCTGATACCAGATGTACCCGCCGCAGGCGGCGAGAAACAGGATCACCGCGGCAATCAGCCATCCGGCATAATCCTTCAGGAAATCGCGCAGCTGGTCCCGGCGAAGGTTCTCGTCGACCTCGCGAAGGAAGGTGTCGCTAATCTCAGGAGCCTGAGCCAAAGACGTTCCTCAGTCCGATCCGTTGGGAATCCACATGCCGAACGCTCCCCTTCCCCACCGCTTATGAACGGAAGCTGGCGGCGCCCATCTAGCCGCTGCCAACCGAAAGGCAAAGGGGTCGTCTACCGCTGCTTCTTTTCGAGGTAGAGATAGGAATCGTCGAATTCGGCGACAGCCTTAAGCGCGTCCCAATTGAGGATTTTCAGTCGCCGCGCGCGAAGCTCGACCAGATCGCGCCGACGCAGCTCCTGGAGCGTCCGGTTGACGTGCACCGACGTGAGTCCGAGGCACTCGCCCAGCTCGACCTGAGTCAGCGGAAACTCGAATGCGCCATCGTGCGCGAGGCCGACGATCCGAAGCCGGACGAACATTTCGCAGAACAGATGCGCCATCCGCGCCAACGCCGCCCTGCGGCCGAGCGAGAGCGTCCATTCGCGATGGATCGCCGCGTCGAGGTTGGTCAGGAACCAATAGACGCGAGTCAAATGCGGGAAACGCTCGGTCATGTCGCGCAGGCGTTCGTGAGGGACCAGCGCGACGCGGCAATCGGTGATCGTGACGACGTCGTGGTCGAGAGTCTTGAGCGTGAAGCCATGGAGGTCGACAAAGTCACCGGCGACGTTGAGCTCGGCAATCTGCCGCTGGCCGCCGTGGAGGTCTTTCATCCGGCACATCCAGCCATCGAGCAAAAGCATCGACTGGTGGAGCTCCTGCCCGCTCCTGATCGCAGTGTGATGCGCGGGGAACTCGACCACCTGGCCGATGAGCGACCGCATCTCCTGCTCTTCTTCGCGGCTGATGTCGTCGCGCGCGCGCACTTTCAGAAGATGCTTTTCGATCACTAACTCGACCTCTTACTCAAGGAAACGCACTGCCCGCGCGCCAACGGCCCAAAACTGATTGAGGTTACGATAGCAATCCGGAGCGAAACCGCCTCATCATTTCGGACGATAGGTCTGATCCGAGGTCGGAAAGGCGCGCATTCGTACTTCCTCCGCATAGCTGCGGGCAGCTTCGCCGATGCGGGACGCGAGGTCGTCATAACGCTTCACGAAGCGCGGCGTCCGCTCGAACATGCCGAGCATGTCGTCGATCACCAGCACTTGCCCGTCGCAGTCGGACGAGGCGCCGATCCCGATGACCGGGACCGCGACCTCCTTCGTGATCCGGGTTGCGAGCGGCTCCAGCACCCCCTCGACGACGATGATGAACGCGCCCGCCTCCGCGACGGCGCGCGCATCGGCGACGATCTTCTCCGCTTCGATCCCCTCACGGCCGCGGACCCCGTAGCCGCCGAGCATGTTCACCGCCTGGGGAGTGAGGCCGACATGGCCGATGACGGGGACTCCGCGGGCCGTCAGAAAGGCGATCGTCCCGGCCATCGCCTCGCCGCCCTCGAGCTTGACGGCCGCGCATCCGGTTTCCTTGAGGATTCGGGAGGCCGATGCGAACGCCTGGCTTGGCGAGCCCTCGTAGCTTCCGAACGGCATGTCCACCCCGACCAGCGCGTGCCAGCTGCCGCGCACCACCGCGGCGCCGTGGGCGCACATCATCTCCATGGTGACCGGAATCGTGGAGGGCAGCCCGTAGATCACCTGTCCCAGGCTGTCGCCGACCAGCAGGACGTCGCAGTGCGGGTCGAGCAACTGCGCCATGCGCATGGTATAGGCGGTCAGCATCACGATCGGCTGCTCGGTCCTGCCGTCCACCTTGCGCGCGCGCAGCGACGGAGCGGTCATCCGCTTCCCCGGCACCGGCGAGGGCGTCGCCCGGCTCGTGCTGGTGTCGATGGTGAAGGTCGACATGGCCGCGCCTTAGACGTGGCGCACGCGCGCAGCCAGCCCCGCTGCGCGCCGACGAGCTATTTCGCGATGCTCCCGAGCCGCTCTTCCCACTGCGCGCCCTGCGCAAGCGAGATCGAATCGAGCACTGCGGTGCTCTGGTCGCGAAGGATCGCGAAGGCGCGGCGGATCGCGCAGGTCGCCTCGTCGTGGCAATCGCCGCACGGCGCATAGAAATTGACGCTGGCGCAGGACACGAGCGCAATCGGCCCTTCGACGCTTCGAACCACTTCGCCGAACGAAATCTGGTCTGCCGGCCGGGCAAGCCGGTACCCGCCCTTGGGCCCGCGGGCGCTCTTCACCAGTCCGGCCTTTTTCAGGTCGAGCATGATGAGTTCGAGATATTTGGGCGGAACCCGCTGCGTTTCGGCGATTCGCCCAAGCTGCACTGGAGCGCCGGCTTGTTCCTCGGCGAGGAAGAGCAGCGAACGCAACGCATATCGGGTCTTCTGCGTGATCATCCCTTCAGAAGCCTAGCGTGGCGCAACTCATGGCGCAAAGGCCGGCTTGCTCGGCGCGCGACGGGGCGATTTCCCTGAATGAACGCCATTTCATTTTGCTGCAAAGAGCGTGAGATTCGGCCTCACCTAGGGGCACCATGCCGGCGCTTGTCGTGCCGGAGTTCAGGAGGAACACACATGAAAGTACTTCTCGCCACGGTTGCCGCGCTCGGGCTCCTTGCAAGCCCCGCGGTTGCCGCCCCGAAGGCCGCTCCGTCGACCAAGACGGTGACGACCAAGTCGGGCAACACCAAAGCGACGACGACCGTCTCGACCAAGGGCAACACCACCACTGCCAAGACGACGATGACCAAGTCGAAGCATCATGCGAAGCATCACGCCAAGCATCATGCGAAGAAGCATTCGACGAAGCATCACGGGAAGATGGCGCATCACGCCACCCACAAGATGGCTCCGAAGAAGGACACTACGACTTCCGATTCCGACACCAATACCACCGGCAAATAAGACTTTCGTTCTCCGTGCGGCGCTTCGGGGACGACTCCCTCCCGGCGCCGCACGGGCCTATTGAACCAAGTGGACCGAGGGAGTTGGAACGCCGATGGGCCGCAAGATTCTGCTGATCGAGGACGACCGCGAGACTGCAGCCTATCTCGCCAAGGGCCTGACCCAGGAAGGCCACAGCGTCGAGCAGGCGACCAACGGACAGGACGGCCTGTTCCGAGCCACCGACGGAAGCTTCGATCTCATCATTCTCGACCGGATGCTTCCGGTCCTCGACGGCCTTTCGGTGCTTCGAGCGCTGCGCGCCGCCCATATCGAAACGCCGGTACTCACACTTTCGGCATTGGCCTCGGTCGGCGACCGCATCGAAGGCCTCGAATGCGGGTCAGACGACTATCTCGTGAAGCCCTTTTCATTTGCCGAGCTGCTTGCCCGGGTGAACGCGCTGCTCCGGCGGCGCGAAGCCCGAGTCGATCCCGCCGAACACCGGTTGACGGTTGGCGACCTCGAGATCGATCCGCTTTCGCGCACCGTCAAGCGCGCCGGAAAGAAGCTCGAGCTCAAGCCTCGCGAATATCTTCTTCTGGAATATTTCGCGCGCAACGAGGGTCGCGTCGTGACCCGCACCATGCTCCTCGAGCAGGTCTGGGACTATCATTTCGACCCCGGCACCAACGTTATCGACGTCCACGTCAGCCGGTTGAGGCGCAAGCTCGATGAAGGCTTCGAAAAACCGCTTCTGCACACGGTGAGGGGCGCGGGCTACATGCTCGCCGCCTGACGCGCTAAACTCGGCACGTGCCTACAACCATCCGCATCGCTCTTCTGGCGGGCATGCTCGCGCTGCTCTCCAACCTGGCGGTGATCGGGTTCATTTACGGACGCACCCACGACGATGCCGTCGCGACCGTCCACAAGCAGGTCGCCGAACAGGCGAAAGTGCTGTCCGACGTCTATCGCACCGGCGGCAATGCCGCGCTCGGCGATGCGATCCAGGACACCATGGCCTATGCCGACCCCGAGACGGTCGTGGCGCTGCTCGACTCCCAGGGTCGAGAGACCATGGGCAATCTCGCCCTCGCTCCGGCGCAGCTGACTCCGGAGGGTTATCGAACCGGGGTGGTTCGGCTGAGGGGGCAGCCCACTCCGCGACAGGCGGCGCTCGTCATCCGCCACCTCAACACCGGCGCCTGGCTCATCAGCGGCAGAATCGAAGGCGAGGCGTTCGCAATCCGCGAAACGCTCGAGCGATCGCTTCTGATCGCGATAGTCCTCGCCGGCCTCCTCGGCCTCGCCTGCGGAGTGATCCTTGCCCATTATGTGGGCGGCCGAATCGGCGATATCGCCAATGTCGCCAACCGGATCAGCGCGCGCGACTTAAGCCAGCGCGTGCCCGTGTCGCGCGCCGGGGACGCATTCGATCGGCTCGGTCGGCAGATCAACGCGATGCTCGACCGGATCAGCGCGCTGATGGAGGAGCTCCGGCTGCTCACCGATTCCCTCGCCCACGATCTGCGCTCTCCTGTCAGCCGCTTGCGCGCTGCGGCCCACGCGGCGACCGAGACCGAGGATCCTGAGGAGCAGACCGAGTTGCTCATCAGCGTGGTCCGCCAGGCCGATTCGCTGATGCGAATCCTGACCGCGGTGCTCGAAATCAGCCGGTCGGAAGCGCTGACCGGCCGCAAGCAGTTCGCCTGGTTCGACGTCGGCGAGCTCGCCGCCGAGCTTGCCGAAATGTATGACCCGCTCGCCGAAGAGCGCGGCGCGAGCCTCCAGTTCGATCGGCCGATCCGGCCTGTCCCGCTGTTCGGCCACCGCCAGCTCCTCGCCCAGGCCGTCAGCAACCTCGTCGAGAACGCGATCCGTTACGGCTCCGTCGGAGGCGAGATCCGGGTCGCGGTCGAACCCGGAAGCAAGCAGATCCGGGTCAACGTCGGTGACCGGGGCCCGGGGATCCCGGCCGACCGTCGCGACGAAGCCAAGCGCCGGTTCGGACGCCTCGATTCGAGCCGCTCCGACGAAGGCGCCGGCCTCGGCCTCGCGCTCGCCGAAGCCATCGCTCACCTGCACGATGGCGAGCTGATGCTCGAGGACAACGCGCCCGGCCTTCTGACGGCGCTGACGCTTCCCGTTCATCCCGGCGACAAGCGAGCCGGCCGCAGCGACTGATCCCTCGACCGCGCAGCGGCTAACTCCAACGCTCGGTCGATCAGCCGCGCAGCCAAAGCGTGGGCTCGTTCGTTTTGACCGTGAAGGGCGCTCGCCCAGGAAATCGGCAGGCAAGGAGAAATGGGATGGCACACGGGTACCTGCGCGACGGCTATGGAACGCACGGCGAGATCGATCCCGACCGCGACAATGATCGCGATCGCCGTGACCGGGATGACCGGCGCGAACGCGGCTCCGACCGCGAGCGGAACTTCATGTTCGACGATCGCGATCGCGAGTGGGACCGCGACAGATACAGCGCCAACCCCGACGAACATTATCGCAGCTGGCGCGAGCGGCACATGGCCGAGCTCGACCGCGATTACGAGGATTATTGCAGCGAGCGCGAGCGCGATTTCCACCGCGGCTTCGACGAGTGGCGCCGCAACAAATACGGCAACCCCCAACCGCTTCGCACGGGCATGACCCAGAGCGGGATCTCGCACGACCCATCGGGGATGGACGAGGCGGCGGAGGATGACGCGCCAGCGGCTCCAATGGGAGCGGACCCGACGGCGGACGCGACCCTCGGCACGAACTCGAGCGGTGGCGCCCGCGGCCGGCGTTAGGTTCAGCCCTCGATGATGACCTTGGTGCCGATCCTGGTCAGCGTGTAGAGCTTCGCGGCGAATTTCATCGGCAGGTGGATGCAGCCATGGCTTTCCGGGAAGCCGGGGATTCCGCCGCCGTGGAGCGCGATCCCGTAGCTGTCGATCCGTTCCATCCAGGGCATCGGCGCATTGTCGTATTTCTTGGACCGGTAGAACGGCCGCTTCTCGAGCACCGACCATTGGCCGAGCGGGGTGATGTGCCCCTGCCTCGCGGTTGAAACATGCGCCGCGCCGATCAGCTTGGGCCCCCGATAGACATAGGCCATCTGCGTCAGCCGATCGATGACGACGCGCGTTTCGCCGGCAGTAGGGATGGATGCCGACCAGACATATTGCCCGGGATTGAGGCCGACCTTTCCGAACTCGGTCACGAGGTCGGAGTGCCCTTTCTGCGCTTCTCCCAGGCTCCACTGGTAATGAACGGGCTGAGGTTGAGGCCGCGCGACGACCGTGCGCGCCGGGCGGGAAGAGCGAGCCGCATGCGAATGGAAAAGATGGAACTTCCTGGCGTCGCTCGCGCTCGGGAGTGCCGCAAGCACCACCGCCGTGGCGATTATCGTTCGAAATTTCATGGTCGCTGCAACGCTCTCGTTCGATTGCCGGTGCGCCAATCAGCAGCGGAGAGCGGTGGCGAGTCAATCCATCGGTAAACGCGCGGTTACCGGTTAACCTTCGTTATCGCGGCCGTAGCGGACTGCCGCTCTTCCATGCTGGTCGGTTCGGGTCGTCGGCGACACGCTCGACGAGCGCGTAGAAGAAGCGGTTGAAATCGGCCGCGGCCTTGAAGTCCATGAGCTGCTTCAGATCGTCCTGCGGCTTGTGATAGCCGGTGCGGTACCATTGCCGATAAATCTGCTCGCTTCGCGAACCGGGGCGGTAGCCGAACACGAACGCGGTCGCCGGAATGCCCGCCTCGAGGAAGTTCCACTGGTCGGAACGGCGCAGCAGGTTGCGTTCGGGCTCCGGGTCTTTCTGGACGGCGATCCCGAGGCTGCTTGCAACGGCCCTCACGTCATCTCCCAAGGTCGTGTCGTCGAGCGCATGGACGGTCAGCAGCTTCAAGGGAAAGATCGGGCGCAGCTGGTCGAGGTTGATGTCGGCAGCGATGCGCGACTTGGGCACGGTCATGTGGGCGACGAACCAGCGCGAACCGAGCAGCCCCTTCTCCTCCCCGGTCCACGCGGCGAAGAGGATCGGGCGGCGGTAGGGACGCCCCTCCCGGCGCTCGGCCAGCCTGATCAGAAGCGCGACATAGGCGGCATCGTCGAGCGTGCCGTTGTAGATCCGGTCGCCGTTCACCGGCTCGCCGTAACCATAACCGTCGAGGTGCGTGGAAAGCACGATCGCCTGACCCGCGAGCTTCGGGTCCGAGCCGGGCATATAGGCCAGCACGTTCGGCGAGCTGATGTCGCGCTGCCTGATGGTGAACGCCGCGCGGAAGCGGTTCGGGATCGCGAAGCCGGGCAGCGGACGGCCGGCGCTTCCGGCGGCGATCAGCGCTGCCGCGTTCCTGCCGCTTCCTGCCAGCAGCTTGCCGAGCGAATCGGCGTTGAGCGTCATCCTGAGGAACGGGTCCGCCTTTCGCGGATCGGTCGCGAGCGTGACGGTGCGCGCATAGGCATAGGGCCAGCGCGGCGGCTCTACGGTGAACCCCGGGTCGGCGATGGTCAGCATGCCGACCGCTCCAGCGGCACGCACCGCCGCCTCCCGCTCCGGCGCGCCCGGCAATCCGGCGCGGTGTGTGCCGTGGCAGATTACGATCTTGCCGCGCACGTTGCCGAGCGCAGCCGCACCACAATATCCGCCGTACGCAAGCGGAGCATCGACATGCGCCGGGGTCGCCTCGCCAGGCGAGATCGTCAGGTCGTGAAGGAAGACGAGCGATCGTGCCCCCACCCTCACGTTCGCGCTCACAACGCTGATCTCGCGCATCGGCACGTTCTGGAACCAACTTCCGTTCTCGCCGGCAGGTTTCAGTCCCGCAGCCTGGAACTTCTCCGCGACCAGCCGCGCCGCGCGCAAATACGCAGGCGAGCCGGTGTCGCGCCCCTCCATCGAATCGTTCGACAGCTGCGCCGTCGTCGCCCACCACGCCGCCGTGTCGCGGTCGAGCTTCGGCGCAGGAGCCGCAGCAATCGAGGCAAACGCCGCGGCGGCCAACGCGAACTTCATTCTCATCTGCCGAGCAATTCCACACCCGGCAGGCGCGCGAATCTGCGGTCGAAAGTTACGGTCCGTTCGCAGCCATGCTGAATGCCGATCTCGTGGATGATTCCGTCGGTGAGATCCCCATGCGAACGCCGCAATGCCGACCGAAGGACGTTTTCTGACTCGATCTCTATCTCGACTGCCTGCAGCATATGCGTCACGATTGCGCCGATCTCTTCAGCCGACCGCCTGTAGACCTTCCGCAGGACCCATATGAGTTCGGCGATGACGGTGAGACTGACGAACCCCGGATTATCGGTCGTTAGTTCCCGTTCAAGCAGGTGCTTTGCGGCGGCTGCCTGTTCGGGGTCGTCGCGCAGGAAATATCGAACGAGAACGTTCGTATCGAGGGCGATCACGAAACGGAGCGCTTGAAGTCTTCGGCGATGGCTTCGCCAATCGCCTCGTTCATCTCTTCGATTGAGATCGAAGGACCGTCATATTTGATGCAGCCGTAGAGGTCCCGGATGCTGCCGGTCTTAGGACGAATGACTGTTTCGCCCGCCTGATTCTCGACAAAGGCGATCTTGCTTCCGGCGTGCAGCCGAAGCTTCCTGCGCACTGCCGCGGGAATGGTCACCTGGCCTTTTGAAGTCACCGTCGCGGTTGCCATTTGCCTTACATAAGGTAAGGAGGGGCCTCGTTCAATGGTTCATTCCCATTCGATCGTTCCGGGCGGTTTGGATGTATAATCGTAGACGACGCGGTTGATCCCGTTGACCTCATTCACGATCCTCGTCGCGACTCGGCAGAGGAACTCGGCGTCGAACGGGTAGACGTCGGCGGTCATTCCATCGACGCTGGTGACTGCCCTCAGCCCGCAGACATAATCGTAGGTCCGGTAATCGCCCATCACGCCGACGGTGCGCACCGGCAGAAGCACCGCGAACGCCTGCCAGATCGCATCGTAGAGCCCGGCGTTGCGGATTTCCTCGAGATAGATTGCATCCGCCTTGCGCAAAATGTCGCACTTCTCGCGCGTGACCTCGCCGGGAATTCGGATCGCGAGGCCCGGGCCCGGGAACGGATGACGCTGGACGAAGGCTTCGGGCAAGCCCAGCTCGCGGCCGAGCGCTCGGACCTCGTCCTTGAACAGCTCGCGCAAGGGCTCGACCAGCTTCATGTTCATCCGCTCGGGCAGGCCGCCGACATTGTGGTGGCTCTTGATCGTCACGCTTGGCCCACCAGTGAAGCTGACGCTCTCGATGACGTCGGGATAGAGCGTGCCCTGGGCGAGGAAATCGGCGCCGCCGATCTTCTTCGCTTCGGCCTCGAACACATCGATGAAGGTCTTGCCGATGAACTTGCGCTTCGCCTCGGGGTCGGCGACTCCCTCGAGCCCGCCGAGGAAATCCGCGCTCGCGTCGACGTGCACCAGCGGGATGTTGTAGCTGCCCCGGAACAGCGAGACGACCTGCTCGGCTTCGCCAAGCCGCATCAGCCCATGGTCGACGAACACGCAGGTCAGCTGGTCCCCGATCGCCTCGTGGATCAGCACCGCGGCGACGGCGCTGTCCACCCCGCCGGAAAGGCCGCAAATCACCTTGCCGTCGGCGACCTGCGCACGGATGTCAGCGATCTTCGCGTCGCGGAAGCCCGCCATCGTCCAGTCGCCGGCGCAGCCGCAGACGTGGCGCACGAAATTGGCGAGCAATTTGCCGCCGTCGGGCGTGTGCACGACTTCGGGGTGAAACATCAGGCTGTAGCGTTTGGCGGCTTCGTCGGTGGCGATGGCGAACGGCGCGCCTTCGGATGCGGCCACCACCTCGAACCCGGGCGCGAGCGTTTCGACTCGGTCTCCGTGGCTCATCCACACCTGGTGTTTTTCGCCGACGTGCCAGAGCCCGTCGAACAAGGCCGACGGCGCGACGATCTCGATGAAGGCGCGGCCGAACTCGCGATTGTCCGAGGCGACGACCTCGCCGCCGAGCTGCTGGTGCAACGTCTGCTGGCCGTAACAAATGGCGAGCAGCGGAAGACCGCTTTCGAACAGCAGCTGCGGCGCGCGCGGGCTTTCGGCCTCGATGACGGACGCCGGCCCACCCGAGAAGATCACGCCCTTGGGCTGGAGCCTTCGAAACGCTTCCTCCGCGGCATTGAACGGAGCGATCTCGCAATAGACTCCGGCCTCGCGAACGCGCCGGGCGATCAGCTGGGTGACCTGGCTGCCGAAGTCGACGATGAGGATGGATTCAGTCGGCTGGACCGTCATGGCGAGCCGATAGGGAGGCCGCGCTCAAGAGTAAAGTTCGGCTATTTGGCGAAGCGAAAGGCGCCGGACCCTATGAGCCCGACGCCATTCATCACGCAAGCTCAGTAGCGGACGTATCCGTACTGCGAATAATCATTGTAATTGTTATATGGCGTATAGCCGTAATTGCCGTAGGCCGGCCGCGCCGGACGGACGTCGACGTCAACCACCAGACCTCGGAAGTCGGTCCGGCACCGCCAGGTGAGATCGGGCCGTTGCGCGGCATAGCCATAGCCGCCGTAGCCGCCGCTCGAGGCGACTCCGCGGACCAGCAGACCGCCGCCGGCGCCGGGCTCGACATGGCTGACGCCGAGCACTCGACCACCCGCGCCATAGCCATAACCTGAGCCGTAACCGCCAAGGCGCGACTGAACGGCGGCGGTGCACTGGGCTTCGGCTGCCTGGCTGTTCACTCCATAGCCGTAAGGCGAATAGCCCGGAGCGCGATAGCCCGGAGCGCCATAGCCCGGATAGCCGTAACCCACGCCGGGATAGCCCATGCCGGGAAAGAATTGCGCCGCGGCGGGCGCTGCAACGGCGAGCGCGGCAATCGCGACTCCACCGCCGAGGAACTTCGTGAAAGCCGTCATGCTACTCTCCTTCACTAACCGGGCCGCCGCACAACGCGCGAACCGCCCAAGCGGCACGTATCGTTACGGCGCTGCACCGTCGGTGAACGGCTCGAGTCACTCGGATCGCCTGGATCAGCTAGTCGGCAGCGGCGACGTCGGGATCCCACCGCTTCAACTTCCGATGCCGATTCCACAGCTCCATCGGCTGACCGGTCCGCCAATCTTGGGCGGTGGCGATAGCGGACGCGTCGTCCTCCGCCTCGAACTCGCGGAAGTGGTCGATATGGCCGCTGAAGCGGTCCATGAAATAGAGGCGATAGTAGAGCACCCCGCCAACCCCCCGGTGTGGCGAGTCGCGCTTTACACCTCATCCACGGGCGAGACGAATCTCGGGTGGCCAATCCGTGTGGTGAACGCCCTGTTTACCATTCTCTTACGGATGCCGTCCTACAGCCGGAGCGCGGATCGGCATCTCGGGACTGAGTCGGAAAATCGGACATGCGCGTTGCTTTGCTCGACTCGTGGCTGGTTCGACAGCCGATTTCGCGCAAGCTCGATGCGCTGACGGCACTCACGATCGCCGCGGTCGCGCTCGTCGTCGGAGTCCAGATCGTCGCCGCTTACGAAGGCCGCGAGGCATTCGTCGACAGCCGGCAATTGCACGCGCGCGCAATCGCAAGCCTCAACCTCGAAAAGGATCTCGCCTCGCTCGAGCGCGATGTGTTTCATGCAGCGGCCGATCCGAACGCCGACACGATCGGCGCCGCGGAAGGGAACATTTCGGACCTTAAGGATTCGATCCGGGCCGCCGAAGCTGCGGTGCAGGGAGAACATCACGCGCAAGTCCATGAGGTGCGCGACGGAGAAGTCCGGTACGAAGCTTTGTTCGCGCGACTGAAGCCGGAGCTGCAGGGCGGCAACCGGAAGGCCGCACTCGCCACGCTGGCCGAGCTCGCCGCCACCGGCCGTGCGATGGACCACACGATCGAAAGCATGCGCAACGACTATAAGGAAAAGGTCGTGATCGCCGACGCGGCGATCGTCCGGGCAGCCATCTCCGACCTCATCCTGATCGCGATCGCGGGCATTCTTGTAGTCGTCTCCGCGCGGATGCTCACCAGGCGGATCGGCCGGAGCGTGTCGGACCCGCTGACGCGGATTTCGACCATTCTCGAACGGCTCACCCGCGAAGATTATTCGGTTGAAATCGACGGTTCCGAGCGAAGCGACGAAATCGGTGGGCTCGCCCGCGCGGCCATGACGTTGCGCGAAACGGGCCTGCGCAAGGCTCAGCTCGAAGCCAGCGAAGCTCAACTCCGCGAACGCGATGCGGATTCGACCCAGCGCGCCGATGCGCAGCGCCGGGCGGCGCTGACGCAAACCGCCGACGATTTCGAACGGAGCGTCATGGACGTGGTGAACACCGTCGCTGAGATTGCGACACAGATCGAATCGGGAAGCCGCGAGACCAATAACGCGGCGGAGCGCAGCCGCTCGGTTTCCGCCTCGGTCGCGACTGCCGCGGGTCAGGCGAGCGTCAATGTGCAGGCGATGGCGGTCGCCACGCGTCAGATGTCCAAGTCGATCGCCGAAGTGGCTCAGCAGGTCTCCGAATCGAGCGGCATCGCCGAGCGCGCGGTCGAGAAGGCGCGCGATACCGATGAAATCGTCACCGGCCTTTCGGATTCGGCGCAGAAGATCGGCGAGGTCATCGGCCTGATCCAGTCGGTCGCGGGCCAGACCAACCTGCTCGCGCTCAATGCGACGATCGAGGCCGCGCGTGCGGGCGAAGCGGGCTGCGGCTTTGCCGTCGTGGCCGGCGAGATCAAGAATCTGGCGGGCCAGACCGCAAGCGCGACCGAGGCCATCACCGACCAGATCATGTCGATGCAGCAGGTCTCATCCGAGGCGGCCGAAGCGATTGCCCAGATCCGCGCAACCAACGCCGAGCTCAATCAAATCCTGAGCTCGGTTGCCGCCGCGATCGAAGAGCAGGCCATGGCGACCCAGCAGATTTCGGAAAACACCGTCGAGGTGGCTGCCGGCACCGACAATGTGGCTCAGGGCATCGGCGAAGTGCGCCAGGGCGCCGAGGCGACCGAAGCGGCCGCGCGCGACGGGCTCGAAGCCGCGAGCGAGCTCTCGCGCCAGGCCAACGGCCTCAAGTCCGAAGTCGCCCGCTTCCTGAGGAACGTGCGCCCCGCGTGAGTGCGGACGCGCGGCTTAAGCCGCCTCGAATTCTTCCTCGGTCATCACCGGACCGCTGTCCTGCCCCTTGGCGGAGACGTCGCGGTCGACGAATTCGATGATGGCGATCGGCGCCGCGTCGGAGACCCGGACGCCGGCCTTGATCACCCGCGTGTAGCCGCCGTCGCGCTTTGCGTAGCGGGGGCCAAGCACGTCGAACAGCTTGGCGAGCTGAACCTCGTCCATCAGCCGCGACTGCGCGAGCCGGCGGTTCGACAGGCCGCCGTGCTTGGCGAGCGTGATCAGCTTCTCGACATAGGGGCGAAGCTCCTTCGCCTTGGCCGTCGTCGTCGTGATCTGCTCGTGCTTGATGAGCGCTGCAGCCATGTTGCGGAACAGGGCCGCGCGGTGGCTGGAGGTGCGCTGAAGCTTACGGCCGCCAACTCGATGGCGCATGGTGTCTTCCTTTCGTTCGTCGGGGCTCCGTATCAGGTAAGCCCGGCCACGCAGCTCTTTGGGGCGGCTGCGCAATGCCCAAATGACAACGGCGAGCCTCAGCCCGCCGGACGCAAAAGCCTGAAGCGGAAAATCGACGAGCCGTCAAGAAAAGCCTTCCAACGGCAGTGACAAGAAAATGGCAAATCGCATAGCCGGTTGGAGCGGGGACAAGGAAAGATGGTTCGCAAACCGGGGTGCGCCATGCCTGCTTCAGTTTCACGGGTCGCCGCCGCGATCTTCGCCGTCGCTTTCGCTTGGGCCGTGCCGACCGCCGCCCAAGCCGCCGACGGGTCCGCGCGCGCGCTCGTTGGCCAGGCGATCGCCGCCCAGGGCGGCGAAGCTGCGCTGCACACCGCCCAGGCCGTCGAATGGGACTTCGAGGGCTATCGCGACATGGTCGAGCAGTCGGAGCGTCCCGAAGGCCCCTACATTCCGGAGTTCCGCTCCGTTCGCGAAATCCACGATTTCGCCGGCGGGCGCTTCGCTCAAATGGTCGGTCAGCGGGTCTATCCGGAATTTCAATTCTCCTCCGGAATGGTTGCCGATCGCTCCGCGGCGGTTCAGCTCTTCGGCAAGAACCGTGCTCCCGGCCGACCCGACATGGTTGCCGCCGGCCAGGATCTGCTGGCCATCAGCCCCGAACGCCTGCTGTTGACGGCGTTCGACGCCCGCGATTTGCGCAAAGCGCCGTCCGTCGTCCTACAGTCGGTTCCCCAGGACGTGGTCGCGTTCAGCGTCAACGGCTCGCCGGCGACCCTCTTCCTCAACCGCTACACCCATCTGCCGACCGCGCTCGACTATGCCGGCCCTGCCGCCCGGCAGGATTTCTGGCGCTTCTTCGGCGACACGACGATGCGGATTTTCTACAGCTATTGGTGGCTCGGCAATTCCGGAGTCCGGCTGCCGATGCAATGGGACATCTATCGCAACGGGCTGCACGACATGAGCCTGATGGCGACCAAGGTCATCTGGTCAGCGGGCCCGGACGAGGCGTTGCTGCAGATTTCGCCCGAGCTCCGTGCAGCGTTCGCGAAGCAGGCCGCCGCGGCGTCACTCCCCCCGAAATTGACCGCCGCGGTCGAGATCGCGCCCGGAATCGCCTTCATCCCCGGCGCCTGGAACATCAGCTTCGTCCGGCAGCCGGACGGAATCGTCATTCTCGAAGCTCCGATCTCGTCCGCTTATTCCGAGCAGGTCATCGGCCAGGCGCGCAAGCTCTATCCCGGCCTGCCGATCAAGGCCGTCGTGACGACGTCCGATTCCTGGCCGCACATCGCCGGCATCCGAACCTATGTCGCGCTTGGGGTGCCGATCTACTGCCTCGACCTCAACGTGCCAATTTTGACAAGGCTTGCGCACGCGCATTTCTCGAATCCGCCCGACGAGCTCGAGCTGCACTCCAGGAAACCCCGGTTCATGCCCGTCAGCGGCAAGACGGTGATCGGCGCCGGCCCGACGGCGATCGAGCTCTATCCGCTGCGCGGCGAAACCGGGGAACGGCAGATGATCGCCTATTTCCCGGCGCAGCGCCTGCTCTACGGCAGCGATCCGTTCCAGGAGGATTCCAACGGTAGGTACCGGACGACCCAATCGGTCAGCGAGCTGGTCGATGCGGTCGCGAGAGAGGGCCTGCACCCGCAACGCTTTTATCTGATGCATGTAGCGCCGGCGAACTGGAGCAAGGCGCTCGACAGCATCGCGCCCGCCAATCTCAGGTTTCCCGACGGGACGCTGCAGTAGTGCGGGGCTAACTTCGTCCTAGCGTGCTCTTCGCCAATCGCGTGACCAGCGCCGACAAATGCCGGTGCGTCGACGCGTGATAAACGGAGCCGCTCTCCAGCTCCTTGCACAGACGGCGATGCGCCTCGCCCAGAGCGTGGTACGGCAGGCCGGGCAGCAAATGATGGAGCGCGTGGTAGCGCAGGCCGACGGGCGCCCACAGCGCCGGAAGCGTGGCCGGCGGCGGGACGTTGACGCTGTCGAGGAATTGCGCGGTGACGCTCATCGGCTCGCCGTCATTCTCCCACAGATGTGCGACGAGCGTGCGGATCTGGTTCAAGAACATCACGCCCGAGCAGACGCCGAGGAAGATCAGGAAATCGCGCAGCGGGATCACGCCGGTCGCGACCATGACCAGCAGCGCGATCGCCCAGACGCTCGCCGCCGCTTCCTGCCACGCCCAGTCGCGCGCGAAGTCGCCTTCGGGCTTCGGGCGGACGAACTTTGGGTTGATCTGCAGGCCCGAGTAGCGGCCGACGACCGCTCCGCGCAGCTTCGGCGAGAGCAGCGACAGCGGCGCGAGGATCGCGAACCTGATCAGCATCCCGATCGGCGCGAGCGCCGCCGCGATCAGGAACACCGGCAGAGTCCACGGGTGCATCAGCGCCAGCGGCAGATATTCGGGGTCGTCCACCGTCCCGTAATAGCGCTTGGCGTGGTGCTGGTTGTGCACGCCCTCGTACATGAAGCTGGGGACCAGCAGCGGGACTCCGACGATCAGGTTCCAGGTGAAGCGGAACCCCTTCACCGCATTCTTCTTGATGTGCGTCAGCTCGTGAATGAACGAACCTGCGCGATACAGCACGAGCACCGCCACGAGCCCGCAGCCAACCGCGAGCCACGCCGGATG
>DASUIC010000070.1:0-5226 GCA_036273215.1 Sphingomicrobium sp. | reverse complement strand
CATCCGCGCTATCCACGCCTCGAGTCCGCCGCTCTGCACCCACGTCGGCATCGCCGCGTCGAGCCCGGTCGCGCCCGCGGTGTAGGTGTACATGTTGGCGCTGATCTTCAGGCCCGCCGCGCGTGCGGCATTCACCTTGGCGATCATCGGGCCGATCTTGGGCCAGTTGGCCTGTCCCGCCTGTTTGAAGTGATAGATTTGGGCAGGCGCGCCCGAATCGCGGCTGATGCGGATCAGCTCGTCGGTGGCTTCGAGCACCTTGTTCCCCTCCGAGCGCATGTGGCTGATGTAACTTCCGCCGCATTTGCCGGCCTCGGATGCGAGCGCGGTCAGCTCGGGTGTCCTGGCGTAAGTCGCGGGTGCGTAGATCAGCGCCGAGCCGACGCCGAGCGCTCCGTTCCTCATCGCCTGCCGCACCAGCGCGCGCATCCGCTGGAGCTGCGCCGGAGTCGGCTGAACGTCCTTTTCGCCGAGCTCGTGCACGCGCACGGTGGTTGCACCGACGAACGAGGCGACGTTCGGCGTCACACCCTTGTGCTGGAGGTATTCGAGATATTGGGCGAGCGTCGTCCAGCTGATCGGATATTTGATGTCGCCCTCGCGCTTGAGCGCCAGTGCTTTCATGTGCGGTGTCAGCGGGCCCATCGAATCGCCTTCGCCGAACACTTCCAGCGTCACGCCCTGGTAGGTGTCGCTCATCCCTCGCCCATCCGCGATCAGGCTCTCGACCGCCCAGCTCAGCATGTTGATGAAGCCCGGTGAAACCGCTTTGCCCTGCGCATCGATCACCAGCGCCGCGCGACCGGGCGCATGCGGGCCGACATAGACGATCCTGTCGCCCCTCAGCGCGACGTCGCCGACGAACGGATTACCGCCCGAGCCATCGTAGATCGTGCCGCCATGGATCACCACGCTGTACGCCACCGGCGCAGGCGCGGCCGACCCCGCGAGCAAAGCTGCGACCGCGATCCCAAGCGCGCTGGTTCTGTTCATCTCTTCCCCCTTGCCCAAAGACGAGGCAGAAGCTGCATCATCGCGCGACGTGACGCCAGGCCCCGGACAAATCAAATGACCGAGCCGCTAATTACCACTTGCTCACATTCAGGAAACGGCGGCGCAAGGCCGCCCCGCGTAGCCGATCGCGATCGACCGGACGTCATCTCTTGCGAGCAAATCGCGGACGCGGGCAGCCATTGGGCCGCCCGCAACATATCTCACCGTCGTCGCGATGTTTCAGAACGAAGCGCGTTATCTCGACGAGTGGTTGGCGTTCTGCGTTCTCGAAGGCGTCGAGCAGGTCATTCTCTACGATCATTTCAGCACCGACAACGCGCGAGAGTTGCTCCAGCCGTGGATCGATGCAGGCATCGTGCAGCTGATCGACTGGCCGGTGCCCTGGGACGAGGGCGCTCAAGGCAAGGCCTGTCTCGATGCGTTGCGCCGGCTTCGCGGCCGCTCGAGGTGGGCCGCGTTCATCGACATCGACGAGTTCCTGTTCTCTCCCACAGGCCGGCCGCTGCCCGAAATTTTGAGGGGATATGAGGATCACGCCGGAGTGATCGTGAACTGGCAATGTTACGGGACGTCCGGGCACAAGATGCGTCCGTCGGGTTTGGTGATCGAAAGCTACACCCGGCGGGCGCGGCGCTCCTGGGCGAGGAACCGTCGCGTGAAGACCGTCGTCGACCCGCTGCTCGCGGTCGAGCCGCAGAGCCCACATCTGTTCAGCGTTCAACCCGGTGAGGCGCTCGTCACGGAGAATCTCACGCCCGTGCGTGTGATCCGGGCGAAGAACGGCCGGCGGCGGCTACGGCGCCTCGCGGCCGTGCTGCCCTATCTCCCGTTCGACCCTTACTCGGTCATGCGGCCGTCGATCGAGCGTGTGTCCGTACGCAATCTGCGCATCAATCATTATGCTACGCGTTCCCAGGAGGAGCTGCCGTTGAAATATAAGGACCGCAAAAGGATGCTCGAAGGCGATCGGCGCACGCACTGGCGCTACCACGATCGAAACGAAGTCGAGGATCGGATCCTGGTTGAGAAGGCGGAAGCCGTCCGGCAAATCATCGATGCGGTCCGCGCCGGCGCGCATCCGTTCCAGCGACGCAAACGAGCGCTCGCCTAGGCGGGCAATCCCAAACGAGCTCAGCGCTGGTGCGCGGCGCGCGCGACCAGATAAGCGTGGATGCTCGCGATTTCATCATCGGTATAGTGGCTGAAGGCGGCGCGGGCGCGGTGGCTCATCACCGGAAGATTGCGGTTGCCCGCCGCAATGCCGGTACGCATCAAACGCGTGAATTGAGGCAGGTCATAGCCGGCCGCGATCGCAAGGTCCGGCGCCTTCAGGCCCGGCTCGAGCTCGAGTCCTTCAAGGGCCGGGCCGTGGCATTCGGCGCAGTTCACCATGACCAGCGCGCGACCGCGCTCGAACTGCGGGGCTACGTCCATCGGGAGATGCGGCGAATCTTCTTCGACCAATTGGTGAGCGGTCGGAAACTGACCGAGCGCAACTCCGACGATCCCGACCGGTCCGAGGCGTACCGGCGGTGTCGGCCTGCCCCCGCGCGGGAGCGCCCGGATCGCCGCGATGAGCGCCGCGACCTGGCGGTCGTCGAGCCGCGCATATTGCGCAGACGGCATCAGCGCGAGCGGCTTTCCATCGACCTCGATTCCCTGGCGTATGGCGCGGGCGAGCTGCTGGTCGGTGGCGCTGGCGGCGACCAGCGTCAGGTTCGGCGCGTACAGGCGCGCGAGCGACGGATCGTCGATAGCGATCTGCCCGCGCAGCCCTTGGCCGTGGCAATCCATGCAGGCGAGGACCCTGAGCTGGCGCGGACCGTCGGCGAGCTCGGCGGCGGTCGGAGCGACGAGGTGCTCCGGCCTTCCCTCGATATGGCGGTTTAGCTTTTCCCAGGAGAGCAGCCAGAGAATGGCGGCGCCGACGGCCATCAACCCCAGCACAACGATGATGACATAGCCCGTCCAGCGCCAAACCTTCGCCATCGCTGAAACCCCCGGCGTTACCCGCGCAACTTATCCCAGTTCCGGCGATCTCGCCACCGCGAGATATGCGGATGGCTTCATGAGGCTGGGCGATTCAGCCCCGCCGGCCGCGGCGGGGCTGTCGAACTTGGGTCAGAAGCCGCGCATCTCCTCGGCCAGGCACGGGATCATCACATTGCCGTCCCAGCGCACGCTCGGGATAACGGTCGGGCAGGCATTGACCCGCGGCGTTTCCGACGCCTCCACCGCGGCATGGGCGAATGCCGGAGCGGCCATCGCCCCAATGACCAGAAGAACAGCCAGCTTTTTCATGTCGAACCTCCAAGCTTGCCTCACAGGAGCGCGAGGCAATCGGGAGGAAAGCGATTCCGGCTCAACGCGACTTTAATGATTGGTCCGTTCCCGAACAGATTGGCGCCTGGCGCCATGGGGCAGCAACACGCCAGGCCGGACTCACGGTGACTTGAACAAAGTGAGGCTCGGCTCCTAACGGTTGCAGATGCGCATCGCCGTCGTCGCACCGAGCTGTCCGCTGAAGCGCGAGGCGGCAGAGCGGATGGAAGACATTGTCGCGGCTCGCCGCGATTGCGAGCTGGTCATCCACCCGCAATGTTTTCTTTCGGAGGGGCATTTCGCTGGACCCGACGAGGTCCGTCTCCAGGCGCTTCTGGAGGTCATGGCCGATCCGGGAGTCGATGCGGTATGGTTCGCGCGGGGCGGCTATGGTTCGAACCGGATCGCCGAGCCTGCGCTCGCGAACTTGCCGGATGCTGCGCACGGCAAGACCTATCTCGGCTACAGCGATGCGGGCTTTCTGCTCGCGGGCTTCCACAATGCAGGCCTGGAGGTGGCGTGGGGGCCGATGACCCAGGACGTGCTGCGGAGCGGCGGCGACGCTGCGGTTCAGCGCGCCCTCGACTGGCTGGTGCGGCGCGACCCCGCAGCGCTCGAGCCCGCGCTCGAGCAGCCGGCGGTGGCCTTCAACCTGACCGTGCTGTCGAGCCTTCTCGGTACTCCGCTCGAGCCCGACCTTACCGGAATCGACCTGCTGATCGAAGACGTCAGCGAGCAACTCTACCGGATCGACCGCACGATGTTCCATGTCGTGGGAAGCCCGAACGTCCGCCGGGTGCGCAGAATCCGTCTCGGCCGGGTCCAGGATGTGCTTGAAAACGATCCAGAGTTTGCGCTCGACGAAGTCGCCATCGTTGAGGAGTGGTGCCGCCGCTCGGGCATCCTGTTCGGGGGCCGCGCTGACATCGGCCACGACGCCGACAACCGGGTGGTCCCGTTCGGCTCGTTTCGGGACTGATTTTCCTCTCTAGAGAGCCATTGCAAAGCCCCTCGACTTGCGCTCTATCAGGAGGGGAACAACAGGAGGGCCTGATGGCACAAGGGACTGGTCGTAAAGCGGGGGGCGGGCTGGCCCGTCCGGTTCAACCATCTTCGGATTTGGCGGCAATCACCGGCAGCGCTCCGCTGCCGCGCAGCCAGGTCGTTTCCAAGGTGTGGGACCATATCCGCAAGAACAACCTGCAAAACCCGCAAAACAAACGGGAAATCATGGCGGACGACAAGCTGAAGAAGGTCTTCGGGGGCAAGGACCGGGTCAGCATGTTCGAGATGAACAAGCACCTGTCGAACCATCTGAAATAGACTTCAGCAGTTTTGGGGAATGAAGGGGATCCGCGCTCGCGGGTCCCCTTTTCCTTGTGCGTCGACCGCGACTCGGGCCTGTCACATCAGCCGCGCCAGAGCCCGTCGAGCCGCTCCTCGGTCACCGGGAAGCCGAGGTGAGCGGGAATAGTGATGAATTGTTCACCGCCGCGCTCTTCGACCCATGGGGTCACAGGCTCGATTGGATGAGCCAGCGCATCCGCGCGGATGGCATCGAAGCCCGAATGCTGGGCTAACCGCTCCAGCGTTCGCCTGGTGGGGAAGATCAGACGCGCTTCGTCTTTTTGCTCCCGCTCCAGCACCTCCGCCGCGGGGAGCCAGAACGCGGCCGCGCATTCGCCTTCGATGACATTTGGCCGCCAGTCGCCAGGAGGCGCCTCGGCGACGAAGAACAGGGTGTCGAACTTCCGGACGGCGTGAAATTTCGGAACCCATCGCGCGAAAGGAATGAGCTTCTCCGGATCGAGGGTGAGGCTCCGCGTGGCCAGCAAGGTGGCGAAGTCTTCTCCCGCTGCGAGTGAGTGCTGCAGTTCCAGCGTTGCCTGG
>DASUIC010000069.1:0-13290 GCA_036273215.1 Sphingomicrobium sp. | reverse complement strand
GCTCGTCGGTTTTCGCGCCCTTCGGCTGCTTGGCGCGAAGGATCGGCTCCTCCGGCTTACTGCTGCCGTAGATTTGTGCCCTGATGTTCATTCACCCCACTCCCGCAAACCCGGGACTGCGCTTATCCCGCGGAAGTGGTTACGGAATCGTGCATTTTAGAATGGAGCCGGTGATGCCGGTGGAGAGAAAAGGGAAGGTGGGAGGGTTTCTCCCCACCGGCGTCCCGAAAGGAGCATCTTACCCCAAAACTACGACGAATAATACATGTCGAATTCGACCGGGCTCGGCGTGGTCTCCCAGCGCATCACTTCTTCCCACTTGAGTTCGGTGTAAGCGTCGATCTGGTCGTCGCTGAACACGTCGCCGCGGGTGAGGAAGGCGCGGTCCTTGCTGAGGCTGACCAGCGCTTCGCGGAGCGAGCCGCAGACGGTCGGCACGTTGACCAACTCCTGCGGCGGCAGGTCGTACAAATTCTTGTCCATCGGGTCGCCGGGATGGATGCGGTTCTGAATGCCGTCGAGGCCCGCCATCAGCAGCGCCGAATAAGCGAGATAGGGATTGGCGAGCGCGTCCGGGAAGCGGAACTCGACCCGCTTCGCCTTTTCGCCCGCGCCGTACGGGATCCGGCACGAGGCCGAACGGTTGCGACTCGAATAAGCGAGCAGCACCGGCGCCTCGAAACCCGGGACGAGACGCTTGTAGCTGTTCGTGGTGGGGTTGGTGAACGCGTTCAACGCCCGGGCGTGCTTGATGACTCCGCCGATGAAGTAGAGCGCGGTTTCGCTCAGGCCCGCATAGCCATTGCCGGCGAAGAGCGGCTTGCCGCTTTTCCAGATCGACATGTGGGTGTGCATGCCGCTTCCGTTATCCTTGGCGATCGGCTTGGGCATGAAGGTCGCCGTCTTGCCGTAGGCGTGCGCCACCATGTGGACCACGTACTTGTAGATCTGCATCCGGTCGGCGGTCTGGACCAGACCGCCATAGGTGAGGCCGAGCTCGTGCTGCGACGCCGCGACCTCGTGATGGTGCTTGTCCATCGGCAAGCCCATCTCGAGCATGGTCGCGACCATCTCGCCGCGGATGTCCATCGCGCTGTCGACCGGAGCGACGGGGAAGTAGCCGCCCTTGGCGCGGGGGCGGTGAGCGAGGTTGCCGCCTTCATATTCCCGGCCGGTGTTGGTCGGCAGCTCGATGTCGTCGATGCGATAGCAGCTGACGTTGTAGCTGTCCTCGAAGCGCACGTCGTCGAACATGAAGAATTCGGCTTCGGGGCCGACGAACACGGTGTCGCCGGCGCCGCTCGCCTTGAGATAGGCCTCGGCGCGAGTGCCGGTCGAGCGCGGGTCGCGGCCGTAGAGTTCGCCGGTCGAGGGTTCGACGACGTTGCAGAACAGGATCATCATGGGGGTGGCGCTGAACGGATCGACGTAAGCGGCGTCGAGATCGGGCTTCAGAATCATGTCGGACTCGTTGATCGCCTTCCACCCGGCAATCGAGCTCCCGTCGAACATGAATCCGTCGGTGAGATTATCCTCGTCGACCACGCCCGATGCCATGGTCAAATGCTGCCACTTGCCCTTGGGATCGGTGAATCGGAGGTCGACCCATTCGATCTCCTCATCCTTGATCCGCGAAAGGATCGTTCCCGCGTCGGTTGCCTTGGCCATCTCGTTAAGTCCCCGCTCTTAAGCTTCGCCGTGTGAGCCCGCGCCAATGCCGCCAGGCTTCCCGCTCCATGCGGAAAGGACGAACGGACGATTCGAGCTTGGGACTTCAGATTCCCCAGGTGGCGACCAGAGTCAGCAGGGCAGCGAATTTTTCACCGGTCACTGCCGAGAAGCTGCGGCCACGGGCTGATCGCCGCCCGAAGGTTCGACGGAACCGTTTCGCCGACGATTCATTTTTCGCATGAGCGGGATTGATGGAGGTCAAGTATGCGCTCGATCCTGCTCTGGGTGATCGGCATTCCGATCCCGATCATCCTGCTGCTCGCTTTCTGCACTCATCATTTCTAATAGCCGCAGCCGTGCCGATCGCTCAGCTGGAATATTCACCATCGCGACGGGACGGGAGGGATTCGATCGAATGCACTCGGTCCTGATCACGTTCGCGATCTTCGCGGCCGTCGCTCTCATCCATTTCAGCTATGTCGATTTCCGCTTCCGCCATCGCGACGGGATCCTCTGGTACTGGCTGCTGAACCCGGCTCCGCCGCTGATGTGGGTATCGCGAGCCGCGATCATCGCGGCCTTCATCCTTGCCCTCTGCGTCAGCTTCGTCGGCACGACCACCTTGTTCGCCACGGCTCTCGTGGTGCTGGTCCTGCTGCACATCCTAACACTGATCATCCTCGAGGCTCGCGAGCATCGCTGACGCGTCGGAGAGTGCTTGTGGAAAGCCGCTCAGCCCCCTTCACAGACCGAAAACCCGTCGCTATCAGGCCGGCCATCGCACCGGTCATAGCCGGGACGAACCCGCTCATGCGCTCTCCGGCGCGTGCAGCCAAATCGTCAAAGGAGAATGATGGCCACCAAGGCAGGGTCCGCTGAGGTTTCGCAAACCGCAGGTCCGATCGACGAGGGTGACGGTTTTCGTCGTCGCGATTATCTGAAGATCGCTGCAGTAAGCTTCGCCGGCGTGGGCGGGCTCGCCGCGATCGCTCCGCTGTTCGTCCAGATTGCGCCTTCGGCCGACGTGCTGGCGCAGTCGACGACCGAAGTTGACATTTCCAAGATTCAGGCGGGCTCGGGCATCAAGGCGCAGTGGCGCAAGCAGCCGCTGTTCATCCGCAATCTCACTCCCAAGGAGATTGCCGAGGCGGACTCGGTCCCATTGTCCGACCTGCGCGATCCGCAAACGCTCGAGGAACGGACGCTGCCGGGGCACAAGAACTGGCTGATCACTCTCGCCGTTTGCACCCATCTCGGCTGCGTGCCGCTGGGCATCGTGCCTAGTGAGAACCGCGGCAAATACGGTGGCTATTTCTGCCCCTGTCATGGGTCGCAATACGATACGGCCGCGCGAATTCGGCAAGGGCCGGCACCGAAGAACCTGGTAGTTCCGGACTACAGCTTCACGACAGCCACCACGGTCCTGATCGGCTCGAAAGGGAGCAAATGAGTTTTTCCTGGGCCAAGCCTTACGAACCCAAGCACCCCGTCATGCGCTGGCTGGACGAGCGGCTACCGCTCCCGCGCGTGATTTATGGAGCGATCGGCGGTGGCTATCCGGTGCCACGCAACCTCAATTACTGGTGGAATTTCGGGGTTCTCGCCGGGATTTTCCTGACGATCCAAATCTTGACCGGAATCGTCCTCGCGATGCACTATACGGCGTCGACGACCGACGCATTCAATTCGGTCAACCAGCTGATCATGCGCGACGTCAATGCCGGCTGGCTACTCCGCTACGCCCACATGAACGGCGCGAGCTTCTTCTTCCTCGTCGTCTATATCCACATGTTCCGAGGGCTGTATTACGGCTCCTACAAGGCGCCGCGCGAGCTCGTCTGGATGCTCGGCCTCGTCATCTACCTCCTGATGATGGCAACCGCGTTCATGGGCTACGTTCTTCCCTGGGGACAGATGAGCTATTGGGGCGCGCAGGTGATCACCAACTTCTTCTCGGCGATCCCGGTGGTCGGCGATCCGCTGCGGGTATGGGTGCTCGGCGGATACGCGCCCGACCAGGCGGCGCTGACGCGCTTCTTCTCGCTTCACTATCTGCTGCCGTTCGTCATCGCCGGTGTGGTGATCCTGCACATCTGGTCGCTGCACATCCCAGGATCGGGCAACCCGACCGGAGTGGACGTCAAGGACGAGCGCGACACGCTGCCGTTCCACCCGTTCTATACCGCGAAGGACGGCTGGTTCGCGGCCGCCTTCCTGCTGTTCTACGCAATCGTCACCTATTTCCTTCCCAACTATCTCGGGAACCCGGACAACTACATTCCGGCCAACAACCTCGCGACTCCGGCCGAGATTGTTCCCGAATGGTATCTGCTGCCGTTCTACGCGATCCTGAGATCGTTCACTGCGGACTTCATCCTGCCCGCCAAGCTGTGGGGTGTAGTTGCGATGTTCAGCTCGATCCTGCTGCTCTTTTTCCTGCCGTGGCTGGACAAATCGGCGGTCCGCTCGGGCGCCTATAGGCCGGTATTCAAGCGCTTCTTCTGGCTCCTCGTCGTGGACGTCATCGTCCTCGGCTGGGTTGGAGGATCGCCGGTCAAGCCGCTGACGGTCGCCGTCGGCCAGGTCGCCGCCGCTTATTATTTCCTCCACTTTCTGGTGATCCTGCCGCTGATCTCCAGGTTCGAAACTCCGCTGCCGCTGCCGAGCTCCATTACGGAGTCCGTTCTCGATCATCGTGAGGCGGAGTCTCTGCCGCCAAGCGCCGCGCGGCGGCGCACCAAGGCCGCAACCGCGGCAGCCGAATAAGGGGGCAGGCAGACAGATGGTCCGAGTCGTTGGCTTCATTGTCGGCCTGGTGTTCGCCGGAGTCCTGCTGATCGCCTTTATCGGCAACCTGGCGAGCTATTTCAGCAGCCCGCCGGCGCCGCTCGCCGCCGACGAGTTCCACTTGCCCCCGAAGGACGTGCACTTCACCAGCGATGGGCCATTCGGCAAGTTCGACAACCGACAGCTACAGCGCGGTTTCCAGGTCTTTTCCGAAGTCTGTTCGGCCTGCCACAGCCTGAAGCTGGTCTCGTTCCGTGACCTGAAGGGAATCGGTTACGACGACGCCGAGATCAAGAAGATCGCCTCTGACTGGAAGGTCCAGGCGCCGTCGATCAACCCCGACACTGGCGAGCCGGCGACGCGCAAGCCGCTGCCGTCGGACACGATCCCGCCGCCCTTCCCGAACGAGGTTGCGGCGCGCGCGGCGAACAACAACGCGCTTCCACCGGACCTGTCGCTGATCACCAAGGCGCGGGTGGGCGGCCCGCATTATGTCTATTCGATCCTGACCGGATTCCAGAACCAGCCCGCGGCGCTTCTGAAGAAGTTCCCGGACGCGAAGACTCCGCCGAACCTTCACTACAATCCCTATTTCGCGAACCTCAACATCGCGATGCCGCCGCCGCTGACGACGGACGGGCAGGTCGAGTATAAGGACGGGACCAAGCCGACTGTCGATCAGATGGCGCGCGATGTCGCGGCCTTCCTGGTGTGGACGGCGCAGCCGGACCTGGAGCGTCGCCACGCCGCGGGTCTGGCAGTGGTCATCTTCCTGCTGATCGGGACCATCCTCGCCTATTTCGCGAAGCAGCAGATCTGGCATGAGGTCCATGGCGGAGTGCGCATCACCGGCCCGCTCGAGCCCGAGAATCAGGCCAAGACGCGCCGGGCCAAAGCGAAGGCGGGAGTCGCCGGGTAAGCCCCACTGCGGTACTAGGAACGCTCTCCTTTCGGAATCGTTTTGATTCCGAACCCGAAATCTGTCGGGGAGGAGTGGTTATGCGTATTCCCTACATCTCGATGATGGCCGCCGGCGCCCTTGCGCTCGGGGGCTGCGCTTACGGCGACTATGGTTACGGCATGGGTTACGGCGGTTACGGCGCTTACGGCTATGGCTCGCCCTACTACGGGTACGGCTACGGATCGCCTTATTATGGCTATGAGCCGTTCGGCTGGTACGACAACTTCTATTATCCGGGCGTTGGGATCTATGTCTTCGACCGTGACCGTCACCGGCACCGTTGGAACGGCGATCAGCAGCGTTACTGGAGCGGCCGCCGAACCCAGTGGCAGAGCCGCTCAGGCGCCGCCGTGACCCGCGAGAACTGGAGCGGCTTCAACCACCGCCACGACAGCGACCGCGACCGACACCACTAAGATTGCGGCCGCCGCCGGATCAGCACGATCGAGGTGAAAGTCATCACCCGCTCGCCATCCTGATTGCTGACAACCGTTTCCGTTCGGAATGAGCCCATTTCCGGGCGACTGCGCGAGAGCGTCTTATCGACGATCGTTCCGCGCACGTGGAGCGTGTCGCCGGGATAAACCGGCTTCTTCCAGCGAAGCTCGTCGATTCCGGGTGAGCCGAGCCCGGCCTGCTCGTGCGAGACGACGTGTCGGGCGATCACCGCCATGGTCATCGCAGCGGTATGCCACCCGCTCGCCGCGAGGCGGCCGAAATGGGTTTTCGCGGCTTCCTCATCCGACACGTGAAACGGCTGCGGATCATATTTGCGAGCGAACTCGAGCACTTCCTCTCGAGTGACCTCGTAGCGGCCGAAATCTGTCTCGGCGCCCACCTCCAAATCTTCGAAGTAGATCATCCGCCGCGAATAGCCGCATCGCCGGCCCGCGAGTAGAGGCGCCGCCTCGGCAACCCTGGCGGGCGCCGCGCTTTAAAGCAGGATGGCAAATCCGCAGCGCCGGCGCGCCGTAGAGGTCCGCTTCATCGCCGCCATGCTGGCGCTTGCGGCGATCTGGCTTGCGATGCTTCTCCTCGGGCGCGGCGCCCTGGATCAGAATATCTATCGTTCACTCTACGCCGGCAGTCGTCCAGCGCTCGTGGTGGTGGCGCGGATCTTCACCGCGCTTGGCGAGCCGACAGTCCTCGTGGGAGCGGGATTCATTGTCGCCGCGTGGCTCTGGTGGCGCAGTCGCGCTCGCCTCGCGCTCGCCCTGCTCCTCGTCGTCCTCATCGGCCGCGGACTCGCCGAAGTGCAGAAATTTTCGATCGAGCGTCCCCGGCCGACACTTAATCCTCACCTGGTTGTCGTGAAGACATGGTCCTTTCCGAGCGGCCACGCGGCCAGCTCGATGATCTTCTATCTGACGCTGGCGCTCGCGCTTGCTCCCGAAGGACAGTGGAGGCGGATTGCCGCTGCAGGAGCGATCCTGCTGTCGCTGCTGATCGGGATTAGCCGCGTGATGCTCGGGGTCCACTGGCCGAGCGACGTCGTCGGCGGCTGGAGCTTCGGAATGCTGTGGGTGTTGCTGACCCTAAGACGGTCGGAGCAGCTGCTCCGCGCCGATTCCGGCACCGGTCAGACATTGAACCGGAACAGCATCACGTCGCCATCCTGAACGACGTAATCCTTGCCTTCCGAGCGCATTTTTCCCGCGTCGCGCGCCCCGGTTTCGCCCTCATATTTGACATAGTCGTCATAGCCGATCGTCTCGGCACGGATGAACCCTCGCTCGAAGTCGCTGTGGATCGCGCCTGCGGCCTCGGGCGCCCGCGCGCCTTTGTGCACCGTCCATGCCCGCGATTCCTTCGGTCCCGCCGTGTAGAAGGTGATGAGACCAAGCAAAGCGTAGGCTGCATGGATCATCCGATTGAGGCCGGTCTCATGAAGTCCGAGATCCGCGAGGAATGCATCGCGGTCGTCGGACGGCAGCGTAGCGATTTCCGCTTCGATCGCCGCTGAGATGACAACCGCCTGAGCGCCTTCGGCAGCAGCCTTTTTGAACAGCTGGTCGGACAGGCTGTTGCCGCTCGCGGCATCGGCTTCGTCGACGTTACAGACGTACAGCACCGGCTTGGCTGTCAGAAGCTGCGCCCGCTGAAGCGCCTTGGCTTCCTCTGCATCCCTCGGCTGCGTCAGGCGCGCGGGTTTAGAGGCGCGGAGCAGGTCCAGCGCCTGGCTGAGCACGGAGGCTTCGGTCTTGGCCTCCTTGTCGCCCTGCTGGGCTTTCTTGACCAGGTTGGGCACGCGCCGCTCGAGCGATTCCAGATCGGCGAGCATCAGCTCGGTCTCGACCGTCTCCGCGTCGGCGATCGGATCGACCCGGCCCTCGACGTGGGTGACGTCTCCGTCTTCGAAACAGCGGAGCACGTGGATGATCGCATCGACCTCGCGGATGTTGGCGAGGAACTGGTTGCCGAGACCTTCGCCCTTCGAGGCGCCGCGTACGAGGCCGGCAATATCGACGAATTCGATCTGGGTCTCGATCTCGTTGGCTGACTTTGCGATCGTCGCGATCTTGTCGAGCCGCGGGTCGGGAATCGCTACTCGGCCGACGTTCGGCTCGATCGTGCAAAACGGATAATTTGCCGCCTGCGCCGCGGCGGTTTCGGTCAAGGCATTGAAAAGAGTCGATTTGCCAACGTTCGGCAGGCCGACGATGCCGCAGCGGAAGCCCATTGTGTGTCCTGGAAGGGAGGGGGAGTGGGGCCTTTAGGCGAAATTGAACGAAATGCTCAACCGCTCGGTCTTGCCGGTGCCGCCAAGCACCTCGTGACGCAGCCAGCTCTCCCACAGTAGCAGCAAACCGGGGCGCGGTTCGACCGTAACGAACGGACGAAGTTCCTCCGGCGCGTCTGTCCGGCGCGGCGGGGCAGCCATCATCAGGGGCAGGCGCGGGTCCTCGAAGCGGATTGCGCCGGAACCCTTCGGTACTTCGACGTAGAACGTCCCCGAGATGATGCTGTGCGGGTGGATATGGCCCGAGTGATGGCCGGAGCCGCGGAGCCGATTGACCCAGAGGCTGTCGAGCTTCGGCTTGCGGCGGAGATCGAACGCGCATTGGTCGGCGAATTGCGTCGCATGCCCGGTCAACAGCTTTGCAAGCCGAGCAAATGCCGGGTCGCGCTTCGGCAGGTCATTGAGCGAGGCGTAGCTGGTGTAGCCGGCATAATGATGTTCGCGGCTCCATCGCCGCCCCGCGTGGTCCTCCTCCGAAAGCGACCGGATCGAATGGGCGAGCTCGCGCAGGAGCGCCGCATCGGAAATCTCCGCTTCGTACAATGGCGTGACAAACAGGTTGCGAGGCGGCATGGTTAAGCTCTGCGGCCGAGCGTCCGGCCGTGCAAGAGCGTGGACAGGGCAGTGCCGCCTTTCTAGCGTGTGGTCTCCGGGAGGGATTCCATGCGCCGTCATTTGCTTGCCTGTTCGCTTCTGCTTGCCTCGGCTGCTGCAATTTCCGCTCCGAGGCACGCCGTCGCGGCGCCTCCGGCCATTGCAGCTGCCGAGAAGCCGCTGCTCGATGTCAAGGCGGACGAGAAGACGGGCAAGATCATCGCCACGCTTCCAAAGCCCGGGCCGGACGGCGTCTCGGCCCGCTACATCTATCTGACTCAGCTCGAAACCGGCCTCGGCTCGGCCCCAACCCAGCTCGACTTCGGAGCCGCGAGCGACAGCCGGATCCTCGTCTTCCGCCGCATCGGCAAGAAGGTCGTCGCCGACATCGAGAACAGCAAGTTCATTTCGAGCAACGCGACCGAGCGTCCGTCGGTCGAGCACAGTTTTCCGAGCTCGCCGTTGTGGATGGGCGACGTCATCAAGGATTTGCCCGACGGCTCCTACGATGTCGATCTCGCGGGTTTTCTCGCCCGTGACGACCTCAACATCCCGCGCGCGATCAAGAATGCCGGCGGTGGCGACTTCAAGTTCGCGGCCGACCTCAGCGCCGCCGACCCGACCTTCGTCAAGGTCTTTCCGAACAACGCCGAGTTCGCCGCGCGCATCGCCTTCCGCTCGGACGAGCCGCGCGAGGAGATGAGCAACATCCTTCCGGCGGACAATACGCTGAGCGTCATCGAGCGACACTCGCTGATTGCATTGCCGGAGCCCGGTTATGTGCCGCGCACCGACCCATACGGCTATTCGCTCGGCCGGCAGCAGGTCGATTATTCGAAGCCGCTGGGACAGCCGATCGTCACCGACCTCGCCCGTCGGTTCCGGCTCGAGAAAACCGACCCGGCCGCAACCCGCTCGCCGGTCAAGAAGCCGATCGTCTTCTATGTCGATCCAGCGATGCCGGACGCGATCCGGGCTGCGGTCCTGGACGGGGTCAGCTGGTGGAAGCAGGCGTTCGACCGGGCCGGATTCATCGACGCCTTCAAGGTCGAGGTGCTTCCGCCGGGCGCCGATCCGCTCGACATCCGCTACAACATGGTCAACTGGGTCGACCGCGCGACGCGCGGCTGGTCCTACGGCAATCCCATCGACGACCCGCGCACGGGCGAGATCATCAAGGGTGCGGTGGTGCTCGGGTCGCTCCGCGCCCGCCAGGACATGATGATCTTCCAGGCGCTGGTCGGGGCCGGGCTCACCGGCACCGGCGATCCGAATGATCCAATCACGGCGACGCTCGCGCGGCTCCGTCAGCTCGGCTCTCACGAGGTCGGCCATGCGCTCGGCCTCGCGCATAATTTCGCTGCGAGCACTCAAGGCCGCTATTCGGTGATGGACTATCCGGGGCCGCGAATCCTGCTCGAGAATGGCGTGCCGTCGCTCAAGGATGCGTACGGCGCGGGCCTCGGACCTTGGGACCTGTGGGCGATAAAGTGGCTCTATTCCGCGCGGACCGACGCCGATGCGCAGCCGTTGATTGCCCAGGCGAGAGCAGCGGGTTTGCGCTTCGTAGCCGACAATGACGCCCGGCCGATCAGCGCCGGGCAGCCTACGGGATCGCTGTGGGACGACAGCGCCGATCCGGTCGCGGAGCTGAGGCGCATGATGGAGGTGCGGCGCATTGCCGTCGCGCGCTTTGGAACGGCGGCTTTGCCGGCCGGTGAATCCATGGCCGATTTGCGGCGCGCCTTCGTGCCGATTTGGCTGATCGACCGCTACCAGATCGAAGCCGCCGCCAAGTCGCTGGGAGGCGTGGATTTCCCGTATGCGGTCACGGGCGAGCCGGCGACCAGCCGCGTCGTTCCGGGAGCGGTTCAGTGGCAGGCGCTCTACGCGCTGCTCGACACACTGGCGCCGGCGGAGCTTACGGTTCCGCAGCGCCTTCAGCCCATCCTGTCGAGCGCATTCGGCGGCAACGGCGATCGTCAGAGTGACATCGAGATCATCCCGACCGCCGGAGGGCCGGTGTTCGATCCGCTGAACGCCACCGAGGTCGGCGCGGTGCAGACGCTTCAGACATTGCTCGCGCCGGAGCGGCTCAACCGGCTCGAAGGCCAGCATGCCAGCGACCTGAGCGTTCCCGCGCCGGCGCAGCTGTTCGACCTGCTGCTCGACCGCACCCTGGCGCAGAGCGCGAGTGAAGTTGGCAGGCGCATTGCCAACACCGGGATCCTCGCGCTCGCGCGCGTGCAGCATGATCCCACGCTGTCACCGACCATTGCCATGGAGCTCGCGGGAAGGCTCGACCGTCTCGCCGATCAGCTAGTCCGGCAACGCGGCCCCGCCGCCGAGCAGGACTGGGCGCATGGGCTCGCGGCGCTTCTCAAGGACCGCCAGTCGCTGGACAAGGCGCTCGCCGATCCGTCCCGCTTCCCCCGAGTTCCGCCGGGCATGCCGATCGGAATGGACGGAGACGAGTAACCTGCATTCGAGTTGCGCCTTTCACTTCGGGTTAGACTCCTGATATCGAACGGCAACTAACCGATGTCGGAAGTCTTCGTCTCGTACGCGCGGCCCGATGAGCCGCAGGCGAAGCGCGTCGCCGAGGCGCTGCGCTCGCTCGGTTATCACGTCTGGCGCGACGACGAGCTTCCGGCGCACCGGCCCTATTCCGACGTGATCGAGGAGCGGCTGAGGTCCGCCAAAGCGGTTGTCGTGTTGTGGTCCGCCGAGGCCGCCAAGTCGCAGTGGGTTCGCGCGGAGGCAGACACCGCCCGCGGGCTCGGCACGCTGGTGCAGGCGGTGCTCGACGCGCACCTGCCGCCACTGCCCTTCAATCAGATCCAATGTGCGGACCTGGTCGACTGGAACGGCAGCGAGCACTCAGCGGGCTGGGAGAAGCTCGTCTCAAGCGTCGCGGCGCTGGCCGGCGACCAGTCGCCCAAAGAGAGTCGCTCACGACCGCGAGGAACATCCGTCTGCGTTCTTCCATTCCAAAACATGAGCGGCGATCCTGAGCAGGAATATTTCAGCGATGGGATCAGCGAGGACATCACCACCGATCTGTCGAAAATCTCGGCGCTCGAGGTGATCGCACGGAACACCGCCTTCACTTTCAAGGGCAAAGCGGTCGACGTCTGCGAGGTCGCGCGCAAGCTCGGGGTCAGCCATGTGCTGGAAGGAAGCGTCCGCAAGGCCAGCGCTCGAGTGCGGGTGACGGCCCAGCTGATTGACGGGCTATCGGGCGGGCATGTCTGGGCCGACCGCTACGATCGGGACCTCACCGACATTTTCGCGATCCAGGACGAGATATCCAAGGCGATCGTCGATGCGCTCAAGCTCAAGCTTCTGCCGCGCGAGAAGCAGGCAATCGAAAGCCGCGGCACGACAAATGCCGAGGCCTACAACCTCTACCTGCTCGCCCGGCAATATTGGATCACCGGCGACTTCGGCGACCGTCGGCGCGAGGAGCGGGTGATCCGCATTTGCGGCCGGGCAACGGATGTTGATCCCGATTATCCGCAGGCGTGGGCATTGATGGCGCTGGCGCAGGCGAATCTTCGCTACGCCTACACGGGCGATCGTGAGGCCGACGACGGCGCCGCTGCGGCCGAACGCGCACTGGCGCTCGATCCGACGATCGCCGAAGCGCATCTGCCGCGCGCCTGGCGTCTGGCGGTTCTCGGCTGTGATGACGAGGCGAACGAGGAAATTACGACCGCGCTCCGGCTCAATCCTGACTCGTGGGAAGTGAACAAGGAAGTCGCACGACTGCTATACCGGCAACGGAATCTCGCCGAGGCCACACGGCACCTCGAAATGGCGACCGACCTGATGGAAAGCGACTTCCACGGCTGGGGCATGCTGGCCGCCTGCTACCTCGCACAGGGGAACAGTGAAGGGCTCCAGCGTTGCGCGGACAAGCTCACCGGCCAGATCGAAAAGGCGCTTGCGCGCGATCCCGACAACGGATCGGCACTGGCCTTCGGAGCGCTCGCTTTTGCGGTCATTGGAGAGATGGATCGGGCGCGCGAATATATCGATCGTTCTCTGCTGCTGGATCCCGACAATCTCTACATGCGCTACAATCTCGCGTGGCCGCTACTTGCCTATTTCAAGGACGAGGACACAGCGTTGGAGATGATTGAGCCAGCGCTGGCCAAAGCCGGCCGCAATCTCGTCCGTCTTGCCGTGAGCGACCCCAACCTGGATGGGCTCCGAGACAATCCGAAATTCCAGGCGATGCTCAGTTCGGCGGCTCAGCGGGTGGGCCTAGGGACGCGAGCTTCCATCCCCGCATCCGCAACCTGACTTGGTCGCAAACTCCTGATATCCCAGGGCGAAGCGGGGGCTATGGCTGAGATATTCATCTCCTATGCACGGCAGGACGAGGCGCAGGCGAAGAAGGTCGCCGATGCGCTGCGGGCCGAGGGACATGAAGTCTGGCGCGACGACGAACTGCCTCCGCACCGCGCTTACGCCGAAGTCATCGAGGAGCGGCTCGAGTCTGCCGACGCTGTCGTCGTGCTTTGGTCAGCGG
>DASUIC010000068.1:0-14285 GCA_036273215.1 Sphingomicrobium sp. | reverse complement strand
TCCGGCGCCGGTTTACCCCGCCAACGCCGCCCAGCCGGGCGACAATGGCGACAAGGGTGCGCAGGCGGTGGCGCGGTATCGCAACGGTGCGGTGAAGGCGCCCGCGCCGATCCAGACCACGAGCATCACCGGTGGCGGCGGCGGATCTCAATAAGGATGCACGGCGATGAAGCGCTCGGCATGGTCATTGTGGAGGAATGCTGACGGCGCGGTCGCGCCGATGGTGGCGCTTTCGCTGACTGCGCTGATTGCTGGAGGCGGCGTAGCCTTCGATTATGCACGCATGGCAAGCTTGGACACAGAGCTCCAAAATGCAGCTGACCAGGCTGCGCTCGCAGCTGCCACGCAGTTGGATGGTCTGACGAACGCGCGTGCGCGCGCTACAGCGGCGGCGAACCAGATCGTTTCCAACTCGACGGTATTTGCAAATGACGGTTCTGGCCGCACCCTTGCCGTTGCGACCGTTGCCTTCTGCAGCGCCTACGATGATACCGTTGCGAATAATCCGTCGGATCCCGCCACTTCCCCAACCGGCTGCACGCTCGCGACCAGCGATGCAGATGCAAAGGTTGTGGTCATCACGATGGGTACTCGCAAAGCCAACTTCGCGCTGACCCCGATCGTAGCAGCGTACAGCGGCGGCAACATGACGGCACAAGCGGCCGCCAGCGTTCAGTCCGCGATCTGTAAAGTCCCCCCGGTGATGATCTGCAATCCCGATGAGCCGACGGCCAATACAAACGAGTTGCTCGATTTTAACCCTCCTGCGCACGCGGGCCTCGCGTTGGTCACAGGAAGCGCTTCGGCGCCGGGCAACTTCGGTTGGCTTCAGGCGGCTTTGGGGAACGGGACGCCGGCCTTGGCCGGCGAGTTGGGCTACAATACCCCACAAGGGCCGTGCCAGGCGATCACTGGCGTGACTACCAAAACTGGTATGGACACGTCGGTTCTCAGCGCCTTCAACACGCGCTTCGATGTATACGCAAACGGGAATAATACTTGCCCCAGCCAGGGAGGGGGTACGTGTTCGCCAGCCGTAGATACGCGCAAGGATTTGACCTGCACGCTAAAAAAAGGTGCGTGCAAGGACGCTAATAGCTGGACGCCTGTTACGTATAACCCCCCGTTTTCCACCACTTCACCCATCGTTGCGCAGACTCTTCCGACAGACGGATCGAAGGATCCGTCGATAATGGGCTTTCCGCATGACCTTTGTCAGTCGGGACTGCAGTCGCAATACACCTGCGGAATCGTGGGTAATGGGGTGTGGGACATCGATGCGTTTTTCAGAGTGAATTACGGATGGGATCACACAACGTGGATGACCAAAACAGGCCTCGCCGCAACTGCCGGTCGATATGACGTTTATAAATGGGAAATAGCTAATCCCGACGGCGACGGCGTTCACGGACTCAATCATGCGCAGCTCGTGGGGACTACTCAAGCCGCGTTCGCAAACTCCACCCAAGCGACTGGAAATGCGCCCGTGGCCGAATCAAGCAGTCAGCCTGACCGGCGAGTTATCGCTGTCGCAGTTTTGGACTGCAATGCGCTCAACGCTCATGGCAAAACTGTCGATGTGCCTGTTCCGAGCTGGCTCAAGGTCTTCCTCGTAGAGCCCGCGGTAAATCGGGGATCTGGATCAAATCTCTATACAGATCAAAAGGATATTTACGTCGAGTACATCGAGAAATCGAAGTCGCAAGATGATGAATTTTCGGAGGTGGTGCGGCGGGACGTGCCATATCTGATAAAGTGAAAGCATTCTCAAGATTTTGCCGCAGCAATGGTGGTGCAGCCGCCGCGGAGATGGCGCTGATCGCGCCGTTGATGCTCACGCTGCTCTTGGGCTCGGCCGAACTCGGAAATTACTTCTATGACGAGCACAAGCTCGTCAAATCCGTGCGCGACGCGGCGCGCTACGCCGCCCGCCAGCAGTTCTCCAACTTTTCTGCATGCAGCGGCCAAGTTCCGACGGAAGGAACTCCCGGTACCGTTTTTGAGAACACGAAGCTCATGGCTGAAAAGGGAACACTTGACTCAACCGCCGCCGATATTCTCCCGAAGTGGAGTGATGCGGGTGCCAGCTTCGACGCAACAATGACATGTGTGACTTCGCTCGATGATGGCGCGGGAGGGACTTACAATCTCGGCGGGATTTACGCGAATGTCAGCGCACCCACCGTGGTCGTGACAGTGAGTCTGCCATATCGATCGATTATCGGAACCGCCTTTGGTTTCTCAGGGCGAGGGTTTACCCTGAATGCCACCCAGAGCGCGGCGGTCGTGGGCCTATGAGCATTCGCCTTCTCCGGGACTGTCGCGGCGAGAGCGCTGCGGAATTCGCTCTCGTCCTGCCGCTGCTTCTCATATTTTTGTTTGGCATAATCGATGCAGGCCGATTTCTTTGGCAGGTCAACGAGGCGGAGAAGGCAACCCAGGCCGGCGCCCGATTTGCCGTGGTCACAAATCCGCTCGCCGGTGGCATCGCAACCGCCGACTATCTCGGTGTGGGCGGGCTCACTCAGGGCGACATTATTCCTGCCTCCGACCTGGGGACCGTCGCTTGCACCCAGAATGGGTGCTGCAATCCTGTGTCACTATGCACCGCTCCCTTCCCGACCGTCGGGACGTTCGACACAACGGTGTTCAACGGGATCTATGCGCGCATGCACGCGATGGATCCTACAATCCAGAAGGCGAACATAATCGTCAGCTACAAGGGATCGGGCCTCGGGTTTGCCGGAGACCCTAATGGCCCGCAAATTTCACCAATCGTCACGGTGCAGCTTACCGGATTGCGGTTCCAACCAATTACGACGCTTTTGCTCGCGACGTTTAACTTGCCCGACTTCCGAACAACCCTGACCGCTGAAGACCTCAGCGGCACGGCTTCGAACTGAGGCGCGGCGGATGAGCGTCATCAACCCCAATGAAACCGCGCTGAGCTGGAAGGCGAACAAGCGCGAGCACAACGTGCATCTCTACCTGAGCTCTGCGGGCGGGGACGCGGCGTCGCTGGTCGCGGCGCGCGTGGCCGGCTTCCCGCTCAGCCTCAGCATCGCCGGCACGTCAGACTGGATCGACCCGCAGGAGCTGGCGGGCGCTTCGGCCGCGGTCATCCAGGTCGACGCGGACAGCCAGGGGTCGATCAAGCGCTTCCAAAATCTCGCCAAGGCGGTCGACACGCCGCTGATCGCCGCCGCGTTCGAGCCGCCGCTGGCGCTGGTCCGCTCGCTCATTCGTGCCGGCGCGCACGACGTCATCCCGCTGCCGCTGAGCGCCGAAGAGCTCGAGGCCTCGCTCGCGCCGATCCGCGACGAAATCGCCAAGCGCGACGAGGCGGCGACCGCGTCGCACGCCAAGCTCGTCAGCGTCATCAAGAGCGTCGGCGGAGTTGGGGCGACTGCGCTTCTAACGCAAATGGCAATCCGCTTTGCGGAGCGCGAAAAGGCCTGCGGCCGCGAAGCCTGCCTGATCGACCTCGACGTCCAGTTCGGCGATGTCGCCTTCCAGCTCGGGCTTCGGCCGAAGCTGTCGCTCGGCGATCTGCTCGAGGCCGGATCGCGCCTCGACGGCGCGCTCTTGCGCTCGACCACGACCGACCACCCGAGCGGGCTCAAGGTGATTTCGGCGCCTGTCGACATCATGCCGCTCGAAGGTATGCCGAGCGACCATCTGCTGCAGATCGTCGACGTCGCGACCCGCGAGTTCGGCACCGTGTTCGTCGACCTTCCGAGCAACTGGACCAACTGGTCGCTGTCGCTGGTCGCGCGGTCGGACCTGGTGCTGCTCGTGACCGAGCTCACCGTCGCCGGCGTCAACCGCGCTCGGCGTCAGCTCGACCTGCTCGAATCGCAAGAACTCGGGAGTCTCGAAGTGCGGGTGGTCGTCAATCGCTTCGACAAGGTGATGGCGCGGACGGTTCGTCCCGCGGATGTCGTCGAAGCGCTTCGGCGCGACATCGCCTACACCGTCAGCAACGACTTTGCGCTGATGCGCACCGCGATCGATCGCGGCGTTCCGATCGACGAGATCAAGCGCAAGAGCGCGATCGCCAAGGACCTGGACGGAATCGACGCCGGAGTCGCCGCGGCGCTCGGCCTGGAGAGAGTGTGATGTGGCAGATTCGTAAAACAGTCCGGACCGAAGCCGAGGTCGAGGAAGACCGGCAGCGCACGCTCGACGAGCACCGCGTCGTCACCATCGGCGACGCCGGCGCGTTCGCCAAGCGCGATACGCACACCGAGCTCAAGGTCGAGCTTCACCAGCGGCTGATCGACATCATCAATCTGCAGGCGCTCGACCAGATGTCGCGCGAGCAGATCCAGGACGAGGTCGGCGACATCGTCGTCGAGGAGCTCGCCAAGCAGAATCACGCGCTGAATCAGGCGGAACGCAAGCAGATCATCCACGACGTTCTCGACGAGCTGCTCGGACTCGGGCCGCTCGAGCCGTTGCTCAAGGATCCGACCATCACCGACATCCTGGTCAACGGGCACGACCGCGTGTTCGTCGAGCGCTACGGCGTGCTCGAGCCGAGCGCGGTCCGCTTCAAGGACGAGAAGCACCTTCTGCGGATCATCCAGAAGATCGTCTCCGCGGTTGGCCGCCGGATCGACGAAAGCTCGCCGATGGTCGACGCGCGGCTCGCCGACGGGAGCCGAGTCAACGCGATCGTCGCCCCGCTGTCGCTCGACGGCGCCGCCCTCTCGATCCGCAAATTCGCTCGCGTTCCGATCAGCATGAACCGACTGGTCGAGATCGGCAGCATCCCGCCGCAGGTCTCCGAAGTTCTCCAGGCGATCGTCGGCTCGCGCCGCAACGTCCTCATCTCGGGCGGCACCGGATCGGGCAAGACGACGATGCTGAACGCCATGTCGGCGTTCATCGACGGCCGCGAGCGAATCGTCACGATCGAGGATTCGGCCGAGCTCCAGCTCCAGCAGGAGCATGTGGTCAGGCTCGAGACACGGCCCCCGAACATCGAGGGGAAGGGCGAGATCACCCAGCGCGAGCTGGTCAAGAACGCGCTTCGTATGCGCCCGGACCGGATCATCCTCGGCGAAATTCGCGCCGGCGAAGCGTTCGACATGCTCCAGGCGATGAACACCGGCCACGACGGGTCGATGACCACGGTTCACGCCAACACCAGCCGCGACGCGCTTTCTCGCGTCGAGCAGATGATCGGCATGAGCGGCATCGAAATTCCGGCCCGCTCGGCGCGCGCGCAGATCGCTTCGGCGCTCAACGTCGTGATCCAGGTCGCGCGCCTGTCCGACGGCCGGCGCAAGCTGATCAGCCTGTCGGAGCTCACGGGAATGGAAGGGGAAGTGATCACGATGCAGGAAATCTTCCGCTTCCGTCAGACCGGAGTCGACGACGACGGCGTCGTCAAGGGCCGCTTCGAAGCGACCGGCATCCGGCCGCGTTTCCTCGAGCAGGTCATGGCGCACGGAATCACCCTTTCGGCCGAGCTGTTCCGGCCTGACGCGAAGTTCGACTCATGAACCCCGCCTGGATCCGCCCCTTCATCCTCGTCTGCGTGTTCGCGGCGGTGGTTCTCGGCGCCGAAGTGCTCGTCCGCTGGTTCGCCAGCAACCGCGCCGAAGGCAGAGCGATCAACCTCCGGCTGAAGCTGATCGGCCGCGGCCACTCGCGCACCGACACGATGAACCTGCTGCGCCGCTCCTCGTCATCTCTTCCGCAGGGTCTTCCGCCTGTTGTCGACCGCATCGGTCGCAAGTTCGAGCGAATGTTGATGCAGGCGCAGGTCACGATCCCGACTCCGCGGCTCATGCTGTTCATCCTGATTGCTCCAGTCGCGATCTTCTTTTTCCTGCTGCTTCTCGAGGCGGTGTGGTGGGGAATCGGAATGAGCGTCGGGCGGATCGTGATCAGCGCGACCTTCGCCGGCGTGCTCGGCGCGGTGATCCCGATCATGGTGCTGAATTTTCGAGCGACGCGCATGCGCAAGAAGATCGAGGAGCAGTTCCCGGTCGCTCTCGACGTGTTCGTCCGCGGTCTTCGCGCAGGTCACCCGATCGCCGCCGCGCTCGATTTGCTGACCGTCGAAATGCCCGACCCGATCGGTTCTCAGTTCGGTCTCGCCGTGGACGAGGTCACCTACGGCGCGGAACTTCGCGATGCGCTCCAGAACATGGCCGAACGGTGGGAGCTCGATGACATGCGGATGTTCGTCGTTTCGCTTTCGGTGCAGAGTGAAACCGGCGGCAACCTCGCCGAAATTTTGGAGAATCTGTCGAAGGTGATCCGTGACCGCCACTCGATGATGATGAAGGTGCGCGCGCTGTCGAGCGAAGGGCGGATGACGGGAATCATGCTGACCGCGCTTCCGATCTTCGCTTTCGTAATGCTGTTCCTGTTCAGCCCCAGCTTCTTCCTCGACGTCGCTGACGATCCATGGTTCGTCCCGGGCTTCGCAATCCTCATCATCCTCTACCTGATCGGTTTCTTCACGATCCGGAAAATGGTCGATTTGAAAGTTTGAGCCATGCTTGACCTGATTGCCGAAAATAACGCGCTCCGGCTGCTGCTTCTGCTGCTGTTGTTCGCGGCCGTTGCGGCGGTGGTGTTTTTCGTCGCTCAGGGCTTCGGCGCCCGTCAGCTTTCACGGCAAAGACTGGTCGACGCAACACTGCCGGCAGGCGGCACGCCGCTGCTCGGTTCGTTGCGCGGGGAACGCGCGGAAAGCGCGTGGCTGAAGCTCGTCAACTCGATTGAAAAGCGCGGCCTCAGTCTCGTCGACACGAAAGATCTCGCTCTCCGGCAGAAGCTCATTGCAGCCGGGTACCCGGCGCCGTTCGCTCCACGGGTCTACACGCTCGTGAGGACCGTCATGGTCATCGGTCTGCCAATCATCGTTCTTCTGCTCTTCTGGCTGTCCGGTTCGACTCCGGGGATGGTCAAGCTCTACTTCTCGCTGGTGCTCGCCGCCGGTATGGGACTCTATTTCCCGAGCCTGTTCGTGCGGGCCCGCGCCGATCGCCGGCAGAGGGTGATCGTCAACGCCTTTCCCGACGCGCTCGATCTGATGCTCGTCTGCGTCGAGGCGGGGCTGGGGCTCGAATCCGCTTTCTCGCGCGTGGGCATGGAAATGACGACTTCGCATCCGCTTCTCGCGGAACAGTTCGGCGCGGTGGTCCTCGAGTTGCGCGCGGGGCGCAGCCACGAGGACGCGCTTCGCCGAATGGCGGACCGCGCGGGCGCCGATGACATCCGCGCCTTCGCAACGCTGCTGGTCCAGTCGACCAAGCTCGGTTCGTCCATTTCTCAAACCCTGAGAACCTACGCGGCCGAAATGCGCGAGAAGCGCCAAATGCGCGCCGAGGAGAAAGCGCACCGGCTGCCCGTGCTCATTTCCATTCCGCTAGTCGCCTGCATGCTTCCGACGATGATCGGAGTCCTCATGCTTCCGGCGGTCATTCGGGTTGTCAGGGCAGTCCTGCCCGCCCTTCACGGAGGCTGACATGCGCAACGGGGGGAAAGCGCTGGCGATCGGAGCGAGCTTCGCCATCGTCGGCTGTGCGACCGCGGGTTCGAACCTCCAGGTCCGCACCGTGGATCCCGCCGCAAAGCTGCACCAGGGGAATGATGTGCTCGCCGCCGCGCAAGGGCTGCTTGCGCTCGGAAGCGTCGGTCTCGCGCTGGAAGGATTTCGCGATGCCCAGCGGCGCCAGCCAAGCGATCCGCGCCCGCTTGCCGGGATTGCCGCCTGCTACACGTCGATGGGCCGCTACGATCTTGCCGAGCAGAATTACCAGGCCGCGCTCGCCCTCTCTCCTGAGGACCCCAGTCTGCTGAGGTCGCTCGCAGATATCTTCGCCGCGGAAGGAAAAACGACCGAGGCCCTCGAGGCGCGAATGGAAGCGGCGAAGAGCGTGTCGGCGGTTGCCGCCCTCGCCACTCAACCAGCGCCCGCTGCGGCACTCGCCATTCAGAAGCCCTCGGCAAGCGTCACCGTCGAACTCCCGCCCGTGCGGCCGGCTGAACGTCTGGCCTCGGATGCGCCCGTTCCGGTCGTGACGATCGCTCCCGAGCAAACGCTGGCGGCCACCTCGAGCAGCATCACCGTGCCGCTCCCGCCTGCGGAGCCGCAACTTTCAGCTCCGGCTGCGGTTCAGCTTGCCGCTCGGTCGCTTCGGGTGGATCAGCCGATCGCTCCCCGACTGGTGCGCGTTTCTCCTGGCGAGGTCGCGCTGGTCACGACCGCCAAGCCGATCTGGCGGGCTCAGCTGGTGGCACGCACTCAGACGAGCACGACGGTGCAGTGGGTGCCGCTGCAAATGGCTTCGGCTCACCCCAACATCCAGATCTTGAATGCTGCACGGCGGGAGGGAATGGCCGCGCGCGCACGATCGATCCTTCTTGACCGGGGATGGCGCAGGATCGCCATTGGCGACGCGCCGACCGTGAGGGAGAAGAGCGTGGTGCTCTATCCCGCGAGCCGCAGCATGCTTGGGAAGAGCCTGGCTGCGCAATTTGGGTTCCGTTCGGTGATGTCGCCTGGAGCCGACGTTCTCCGGATTCTGCTCGGACGCGACGCTGCCTTGAAAAAGGCGCCAAGCGAAGGATGATCGCGCTGCTGCTGCTCGGGCTCGCCGCCAAGGCGGCGGCTCCGCCTCCGCCGAAGCCCGATTATCGGTCGCTCCTCAGCGAATCCGCGAAGGCCCTAAACGCCGGCCGCCTTGATCAGGCGCGACTGATGATCGCGCATGCAATGGCGGACGGAGCTGTTGGCCCGAAGGTCGACCACCTCCTCGGCGATATCGCTTTCGCATCAGGCAATTATGCGGAAGCTCTTGCACGGTACCGCCAGCTCGCCAACGGGAGGGGCGGCGATCCGGCCATCTGTGAACAGGCGGGCATCGCCGCGATCAAAGTTCGCGATCTTGCGGAAGCGTCGACGATGATCGACTGCGCGACGAAGAGCCGATCGGCATCCGCTCGGGCGTGGGATGCGCGGGGCGTCCTCGCGGATCTCAACAAGGACTGGAAAACCGCGGACGAATCGTACGCCCGCGCCAACAGCATCGCGCCGACCGACGCTGGAATTGTAAATAATCAGGGTTGGTCGATGCTTCTCCGTGGCGATTGGGCGAGCGCCGAGTCCTATTTCAGGCATGCCGCCGAGCTTGATCCCCAATCGACACGTATCAGGAATAATCTCGAGTTGGTCAGCGCCGCTCTCGCCGCGGAATTGCCGAAGCGCATGCCGGGAGAGTCCGACACCGATTGGGCCGAACGCCTCAACGACGCGGGAGTCGCGGCTGAGCTTCTCGGGCAGAAAGCGCGGGCAGTCGCGGCATTTACACAAGCGCTCCACGCGAGCGGCTCCTGGTATTCGCGGGCGGCGAACAATCTTCAAGAGGTCCGCGAAGAATGAATCTCGTTACAGACGCGCCGTTATGGCTCGCGGCGCTATTGCTGCTCACCCTCCTGGCAGCGGTCATCGAGGATGCTTCCCGTCTGCGCATTTCAAACATCACCTGCCTTGCGGTTCTGGTCGAGGCCCTCGTGGCGATGGGGATCGAGGGCTTCTCCACGGAGCTCTGGCAGAATGGCGTCGCGCTCCTCTGCGTCCTTGCTGTCGGGACGGGCGCTTTTGCTGCTCGGCTTCTCGGCGGCGGGGACGTGAAGCTGCTCGCGGCGCTGGCGCTGTGGCTGGACCTCCAACATTTGATCTGGCTGGTTGCCGCCGTCTTCATCGCCGGCGGATTGGTCGCAGTGGCCTACCTCAGCACTCGCCTCGTGACCTCCGGAATCGCGGGCGTTCGCCAAAAGGACCGACGAATTCCGTACGGCATAGCGATCGCCGCAGGCGCGATGCTGGTATTCGCATTTCAGCGGCCGGAGATCGCGGGATCCAATCGACCGCTCCCGCCCATCAAGATCGTACGGCCGTCCAAATAAGGATCCGACCTTCCCAGTCATGGACGCGACTCGGGGGTGACTCGCCGAGTCGGGCTGCGGAGCCGCACCTGCGGAGAGGCCTTGAATCCCATAGTGGGACGCATGATCAAACATTTTTCGCCGGCTGGGGCACGGCCGACAGAGGCCTAAAATATGCGTATGAAGGGAAGAGGTTACCGAATATTAACCGCGATGATGCTGTTAACGCTCGGCAAACCTACTGCTAACTCAGATTAAAATATAAGCATAGCGGTGTTCAAGGTGCGTAACTCTTGTCGAAAACTTCTCCGGTGTTCATTTATTTATTGTCGCAAGCGTGGACATTGTAGAGAATTACCGCTTCGTAATAACGTCTGTTAACCAGTTTTTTCTTCGACAGATATTCGGATGTGTGATCCACGATCAGCCCACGATTCTGTCATATGCTTGCAAAGTGCAGCGACAAGTGTTCTCTTTACGCTCTTGAACGGGGCAACGGCGTTCAGCGTTAACTCTTTTTGTTCAACGCTCTAGGCGGACGCCGCCACCTCGTTTGTGATTGGGGCAGTCACGTCGGGTCTCTCCCGGCGTGAGCACGATAGGGGCACATCATGCGCTACGAAGACGCTTCTCAGGGCGGCCAGCCGGCCGACAGTTCGCACACGGTTGCGAGGCCTGACGTCGATACGCTTCCGCCGGGCAGCTATGGCCCTGCGGGCGGAAACACGATTTCGGGTTCGGGAACGACGTCGGGGGCTTCGGGCGCGGACAGCGTCGGCGCTCCTCCGGCGAAAATCGTCGAGGTTCATGGCGCGGGAGGCGCAACAACTGTCGCATCCGGCAATTTCGAAGCCACGGGCCAGTTCGGCGTGCTCACGATGGATGCCGCCGGCAACTTCAATTACGTGCGCAACCCCAACACTCCCGACGGCGTCAAGGACGTCTTCAACTACACGCTGGCGGATGCCTCCGGCGCCAATTCCTCGACAACGCTGACGATCGATATCGGTCAGGTCGCCGCAGCGGCCGCCGGCCAGGGCATCGTCAGCCTTCCAGCCGGAGTCGAGCTTTCGGACATTCACGTCAACGGCCGCGATCTCATCGTCGATATGCCGGACGGCACTCAGATGGTCATTCCTGGCGGCGCGGTGTTCGTGCCCCAGCTCATGATCGGCGATGTCCAGGTGCCGCCGACGAACCTTGCGGCGCTCCTCATCGATTCCGAGCCGCAGCCGGCTGCAGGGCAACCGACCAGCAGCGGCGCTGACTGGAGCGACCCCGTCCCGCCGCTTGATCCGGGCGTTCCGCTCGGCGACCTCATTCCCCCGACCGAGCTGGTCTTCACTCCGCCCGAGTTCAAGGAGCCAGGGTTCTTCGAGGCTCAGAAGCCGACGGTCGTGATCGAAACGCCGGACAATCCGGCGGGTGTCGTCGACGCGTCCGAATCCGTAAACGAGAAGGGCCTTCCCGGACGCGATGACGGCAAGCCGGCCGGGTCCGGAGAGATTGCCGACGGAAATCCCTTCAACAACAGCGATTCGAGCGAGACGAACACCGGAACGATCGTGTTCACCGCTCCTGACGGCCTCCAGAGCGTCACCGTCGACGGCGTGGCGATCACTGCCGTCGGCCAGACGATCGCCGGACAGTTCGGAACGATGACCATCACCAGCATCGACCTGGCGACCGGTCAGATCGGTTACAGCTACACGCTTGCGGACAACACGAGCGGCGATAACACGCAAGACCTGTTCAGCGTCGTCGTGACCGACAAGGGCGGCAACACCGCGACCGGCTCTCTGACCGTCCACATTGTCGACGACGTTCCGACAGCTCGCAACGACACCGACTCGACCGACCTGGTGACGCATGTTGCTACCGGCAATGTGATCACTGGCGCAGACACCACCTCTGGAGCTGCCGGGGCCGACACGGTTGGCGCCGACAATGCGCAAATTACCGCCGTGAGCGGTGCGGGGGGTTCAACCTCGACCTTCAATGCGGGCAATCTGGTCGTGAACGGCCAGTTCGGCACGCTGACGATCCATGCCGACGGAAGCTACAGCTATAGCGAGAACCAGGGTGCGCCCGGCGGTTCGGTCGATACGTTCACCTATACGCTGACCGATGGCGACGGCGACTCCTCGAACGCGACGCTGACCATCACCAATCCCGATCACGTTCCAACGGTTGTGATCGAGACGCCCGACAACCCCGACGGCGTTGTCGCCGCGAGCGAATCCGTGTTCGAGAAAGGGCTTCCCGCGCGCGGCGGCGAGCCCGCTGGCTCCGGCGAAATCGCCGACGGCAACCCGAACAACAACAGCGACACCAGCGAGACGAACACCGGAACGATCGTGTTCAACGCCCAGGACGGATTGGGAAGTGTCACGGTCGACGGGACTGCGATCACGCAGGTCGGCCAGACGATCCAGGGCCAGTTCGGAACGATGACCATCACCAGCATCAACCTGGCGACCGGTCAGATCGGCTACAGCTACACGCTCGCAACCAACACCAGCGGCGACAATACCGCCGATCACTTCACGGTGGTCGTGACCGACAGCGATGGCGATCAGGCCAGCGCCACGCTGACGGTGCACATCGTCGACGACGTTCCGACTGCGCATAACGACACCGATCTGACCGATGCGAACAGCCATGTCGCGACCGGTAATGTCATCACGGGCGCCGACACGACGTCAGGCGCTGCGGGCGCGGACGTGGTCGGCGCCGACAACGCTCAGGTGAGCGCGATCTCGGGTGCGGGCGGCTCCGACAACACCGCCGACGGTTCGGGCAATTTCACGATTGCCGGCCAGTTCGGCACGCTGATTATCAATCAGGACGGCAGCTACACCTATACGGAGAACCAGAATGCTCCTGGCAACTCCGTTGACACCTTCACTTACACTATCACCGACGGCGACGGCGATACGTCGACCGCGACGCTGACGATCACCAATCCCAATCAGGTTCCGATTACTGAGGCGAACGCGCTGGTTCAACTCGATGACGACGCGCTCGCCGGCGGCAATCCCGGAGGCGTCGGAGACGGCCCGGATTCGGTCAACACGACCGGCACGCTCAGCGGCTCGGGCGGGGACGGCCAGCTCACCTGGGATCTGCAGACGACCGGCGCTCCGTCGGGTTTCACTTATGTCGATGGGCCCAACGGGTCGGTCCTGGTCCAGCAGGTCCAGGATGGCCAGACCGTCACGGTCCTGACGATCACGGTCAATGCGACCACCGGCGCATATACGGTCACTCAGAATGCGCCAATCGATCACGCGCCCGGCGGCAATGAGAACAATGCCGACTTCACGATCAATTACACCGTCACCGATGTTGATGGCGACCACGCCAATGGAACGCTGAACATCGAGGTCAACGACGACACTCCGGTGGTCACGTTGTCGAGCACCGCCGTTCCGACGCTTACGGTCGACGAGAGCGATCTCTCGGCGAACGCCACCGCGAGCTTCGCGAACAATTTCACTGTTTCGTTCGGTGCTGACGGCCCTGCAGTCGCCAACCCGTTGACCTACACGCTCGGACTCAGCACGAGCGGCGCCGATAGCGGCCTCATCGACACTGCGTCGGGCAACCACGTCTTCCTCTTCCTCGAAAATGGCCAAGTGGTCGGCCGCGAAGGCACGACGGCCGCCACCGCTGGCTCGGGCCCGGTGGTGTTCACGGTTACGGTTGACGGCAGTGGCAACGTCACGCTCGACCAGGACCGCGCCGTGGTTCAGAGCGATGCCACCAATCCGGACACGAGCGAGGGTGTGTCTCTCGCGTCAGGCGACCTTGTCACCCTCACTGCGAGCGCCACCGATCACGATGGCGATACCGCCAGCCAGTCGCTGAATATCGGCAATCAGCTGGTTTTCGACGATGATGGGCCATCGATCAGCGTGACCGGCACTCCTCCGGCGCTGGTGGTTGACGAGACGACGCTGGGGACTCCGGACAGCGCGAGCTTTGCGAGCGTGTTCACGGCGCTTGGCGGGGCGGACGGCCAGAGCGGTCCGATCGCTTATGCGCTGAGCGTGAGCGGGACCGGCGCGGACAGCGGCCTGATCGACACCGCGACCGGCAACCATGTGTTCCTGTTCCTTCAGAACGGCGAGGTTGTGGGCCGCGAGGGGACATCTGCAGCAGCGGCGGCGAACGGCCCGACCGTGTTCACGGTGAGCGTGGATGCGAGCGGCAACGTGACCCTCGACCAGGTCCGTGCGGTGGTTCAGGGCGATGCGACCAACCCCGACACGAGCGAGGGGGTGACCCTTGCCTCGGGGCTGGTGAGCCTCACAGGGACGGTGACCGACGGTGACGGCGACCAGGCGTCGGCGACGACCTCGATCAGCCAG
>DASUIC010000067.1:0-68348 GCA_036273215.1 Sphingomicrobium sp. | reverse complement strand
AAGCTTGGCGAGTCGGTCTACTTGCCGGTGATGCTGAGCCCGATGGCGAGTGGCGGGGAAGAGCCGCGCTGAACGAACAGAAGGACGCTCGAGCGGCCTGCCTTGCGTGCCGCGGCAACCCCTGCAGCGACCTGCGCCGGGCTGCTCACCGCCTGGTTGTTGACCGACAGGATGAGATCGCCGCGCTGAAGACCCTGCTCGCCAGCATCGCTGTTCGGGTCGACCGACGTAATGATCACGCCGTGAGCCGTCGCAGGCAGGTTCGCCGACCGGGCAAGCTCAGGAGTAAGCGAAGTCAGCGAAAGTCCGAGCACCTGCGGCGCTGCGGTGGGTCCGGTCACCGTTCCGCCCTGCGTCCCCGTGTCGCCTCCGGCGATCTTGTTGAGCGCTTCTTCCGTCGGCCGGTCGGCAAGAGTCACGTAAACCGTCCCATGCTTGCCGTTGCGGATGATTTCGACCGGAACGCGCTGGCCGACCGGCGAATTGGCGACCAGATAAGAGACGCTCTGGTCCCCAGTCACCTGATGTCCGTTCACCTTGACGATGACATCTTCGGGCTGCAGCCCGGCCTTGGCGGCGGGGCCACCCGCGACCACCGAGCGGACGATCTCGCCATCGCCTTTGGCGATCCCGAGAGCGCTCGCGACGTTGTCCTGATCGATCGGCTGGAGCCCGACGCCGAGATAGCCGCGCTGCGGGCGCTGGCCCTTCATCAGCGCATTGATGACGGGCTCCGCGAGTTCGGCAGGGATGGCGAGGCCAATGCCCACCGAGGCGCCGGTCGGTGAGATCAGCGCCGAGTTGATTCCGATCACGTTGCCGTTCAAATCGAACATCGGGCCGCCGCTGTTGCCCATGTTGATCGAGGCGTCGGTCTGGATGTAGCGGTCGTAGGCGCCCCCCGCATCGCTGACCGACCGGTGAAGCGCGGAAATGATTCCCGCGGTAACGGTGCTTCCAACGCCGTAGGGATCGCCGATCGCGATGATCCAGTCGCCGACGCGCGCCTTGGTGCTGTCGCCCCAGCGGACGAACGGAAGGCCATGGCCGTCGATTTTGAGGAGGGCGAGGTCCGAGGTGTCGTCGCGGCCGATGATCCGTGCCGGATATTCCTTGCCGTCGTTGGTGGTGACCGTGACCGTATCCACCGTGCCGGTGCCTGTCAGGCCTGCAATCAGATGGTTGTTGGTGACGATGTAGCCGTCCGCCGAGATGATGAAGCCGGAACCGAGCGAGCCGGCCTTCTGGGTGCGGCCCTGAGTGCTGTTGTCGTTGTCGGCGCTTCCGCCGTTGCCGCCGCCTTGCTGGCCGTTCGGATCGAACTGGCGAAGGAACTGCTCGAACGGGTCGGCCTGCCGCCGCACCGGAATGCGCTGCTCGGTGGAAATGTTGACCACCGCCGGCTGGAGCCTGGCGACGAGGTCGGCGAAGGACATCGGAGCGCCGGCGCGGGGAGCGAGCGCGGAAGTGCCGGGCGCGTTCTGCGGGGACTGGGCGCCCGCTTGGCCGGTGGCGAGAGAGAATGTCGTTCCCCCGAGCAGCAGGGCCATCGCGACCCCGTAGGCGTAGCGCACTTTTCCGGACTCCTTCGAGCGCATCGATACTCCATCATTTGGTGTGAGACGCAAGGGCGCTAATGCTCTGTTGGGCTTAACGCCATTTGAACGCGGCAGTTCACTTTCCCGCCGGCGGCTTTCCAGTGAATTCCTTCAAATAGTCATTCTGCGGCGACAGGATGATGTTGGTCGGCGCGGGTTTCTCCTGCCCATCGCCGACGAAGGTGGTCAGATAGGACTGCATCGCGCGGTAGAAATCGTAGAATTGCGGGTCCTTCCCGAAGCTCGCGGCATAGGTCTTGGCAGCCTGGGCGTCGGCCTCCGCGCGGATGATCTGCGCCTGCTTGGCGCCCTGCGCGCGGATCGACCGGGCCTCCTGCTCGCGCGCGGTGCGCATGCTTTCGAAGGCCGACTGGAGCGGGGTTCCGTCGGGCAGATCGGTCTTCTTGATGCGAACATCGACGATCTGGGCGCCGAACTTGGCCGCCTGGAAATTCAGTGACTTGCGGACGTCGTCCATGATGCCTTGGCGCTCGGGCGAAAGCAGCGACGCGAAGGTCTGGCGGCCGAGCTCGTTGCGCACTTCGGAGCGGAGGATGGTCTGGAGCTGGCTCTGGAGATTCTCCTCGGTGGTCGAGCGGATGTACATCAGCAGCGGATCGACGATCCGATAACGGGCGAACGCGTCGACCATCAACCGCCGCTGGTCGGTCGAGAGCACCGGCTGCGGCTCCATGTCGACCGAAAGCACGCGCTTGTCGATCCACACGATCTGATCGACGAAGGGGATGCGGTATGAGAGGCCGGCGCCGTCGGCGCCCATCGGCCGACCAGGCTCGTACCTGTTCAGGATCCGCTCCGGTTTCCCGAAGCGGACGATCACCGCCTGCTTGGTCTCGGGCACGATCGGGAAGCTTCCGAGCAGGATCAGCAGGACGACGAAGGCGATCGCTGCGGAAACCAGCGGCCGGCGGCGGATGAAGCCGGTCATTGCTGCGGCTCCTGCGAAGCGCCCTTGTCGTTCTTCTGGACTTGGGGAAGCGGGAGGTAGGGAGTGACTCCGGGCGCCTCGACGATCGTCTTGTCGACCTTCGAGAGCACCTGTTCCATGGTTTCATAATACATCCGTCGCCGGGTGACTTCCGGAGCAAGCTTGTACTGCGCATAGACCTTGTCGAAGGCGGTCGCCTCGCCCTGGGCCTTGGCGGTGAGCTGGAGCGCGTAGGCATTGGCCTGGTTGATGTACGATTTGGCGTCCTGCTGGGCCGCGGTCACTTCCTTGAACGCATCGTTGACCTCTGCCGGCGGGTCTGCCTGCTGAATGGCCACGCCCTGGATCGCGACGCCCGAGCGATAGCCGTCGAGGATTCGCTGCATCCGGTCGGCGACCTGGTTTTCGATTTCGCTGCGCCGGTCGCCCATCGCGTCCTGGAGAGTCACTTGCGCGATGACCGAGCGCATCGCGCTCTCGGCGACCTGGCGGATCGTCTCGTCCGGCTGCGCCAGCTCGAACAGATAGAGCTCCGGAGTCTTGATGTTCCAGCGCACCGAATAAGCGATGTCGATCAGGTTCTGGTCGCCGGTCAAAACCAGGTCCTCGCTGCTCTGGGAGCCGAGGTCGACGCTTCGAATGCTCTCGACATCGATCTTCTGGACGCGGTCGATCGGAGAGGGAAAGGTGAAGCCGACGCCGGGCCCGAGCGTATAGCTGTAGCGGCCGAAGCGAGTCACCACTCCGCGCTGACCGGGAGCGATCGAGTGGAAGCTGGTGAAGACGAGCCAGAGCAGGATGAGCGCGGCGATCGCCCACAGGATCAGAGAGCGATCGGGCCGTCCGGGGAAGCCGCCGCCTCCGCCGCCGAAACGCGAACGGCCGCGCCTCAGAAGCTCTTCGAGCGGAGTAACGGCGGCGCCGCCGATCGTTCGGCGCGGCCGTGACGGCGGTTCTCCCCATGGTCCCGCGCCATGCCCTTCGTCGTGGGGCGGCTCGCCCGCGGAATCACCCCCGCTCGGCCCCCATGGGCCCTTGTCATCCATGGACAGCGTGTCGCCGCCCCGCCCCGGCAATTTGATCATCGGCGCGATTATAGGGAGCGGCCGACACGAAAAATAGTGGCAAGCCGCCCATGCCTTCTTATGTCGGGCCCATGAGTGAAGCCGAAACGCTGCTGGCTGGCCTTCCGCACTCGGAGCGGATCCGCTCGCGCAAGCTGGCGAACCGCGTTGCGACGGTCATCGTCGACGCGACGGGTCTTGGCGCCCGCGAAGCTCGGCAGGTCGAGGAGGAGCTGCGCTCCGCGGCGCTCGGCGCTCCCGGAGTCGACGAGGCGCGGATTGCGATGACCGCCGCCCAGCCGCACCGTAGCCTGATCGCGATCGGCAGCGGCAAGGGCGGGGTAGGCAAATCGACAGTGGCGGCAAACCTCGCCATCGCGCTCGTCCGGGCGGGCAAGAAGGTCGGCCTGATCGATGCCGACGTCTACGGTCCGTCGCAGCCGACTTTGCTCGGAAGCTCGGAGCGGCCTCGCGCCGAGGGCGAGCAGCTTATCCCTGTCGAGGCGAAGGGGATCAAATTCCTGTCGCTCGGCCATCTCGTCTCTCCCGGTCACGCGCTCGCCTGGCGCGGGCCGATGGCGACAGGCGCGCTTGCGAAGCTCGTCGAGGCGGACTGGGGCGACAGCGAGCTCCTGATCGTCGACCTCCCGCCCGGCACCGGCGACGTCCAGCTCTCGCTGATCCAGCGCTCGCGACCCGCCGGCGCGATCGTCGTCTCCACCCCGCAAGACCTGTCGCTGATCGACGCCCGCCGCGCGGTCGACCTGTTCAACAAGATGAGCGTCCCGGTGCTCGGCCTGATCGAGAACATGGCGGCCTATGTCTGCCCGCACTGCGGCGAGGCGTCGCACCCGTTCGGGAACGGCGGAGCGGAAGCTGCGGCGGAAGACATGGGCGTGCCCTTCCTCGGCCGGCTTCCCCTCTCGCTGGCGATCCGCGAAGCGTCGGATTCGGGCACGCCACCGGCCGCGGGCGAAGGCGAAGATGCCGAATCCTTCGCACTTTTGGCCAAAAAGCTGCTCGAACTGCTGGAAACACCGGTCCACTGAAGGGTTATTCGCACATGCCGCTCACCCGCGACGAGGACATTGCCGAGCTTCTGACGAATGCGCGGACGATCGCGATGGTCGGAGCGTCCGACCGCCCCAACCGCCCCTCCTACGGAGTGATGAAGTTCCTCCAGGACCGGGGCTACCGGGTGCTTCCGGTCAACCCGCAGATCAGCGAGACTCATGTGCTAGGCGAGTTCGTCTGGCGTGAGCTTTCCCAAATCGGCATTCCGATCGACATCGTCGACGTTTTCCGCCGGTCCGAGATGGCCCTCGAGGCGGTCGAGCAGGCGATCTTCGTCGGGGCGAAAGCAGTGTGGATGCAGATCGGCGTGATCAACGAGGAAGCCGCCGCTCGCGCCGAAGCGGCCGGACTCAAGGTGGTGATGGACCGCTGCCCCAAGATCGAGATCCCGAGGCTCGGCATTCCCAAGGCCGCCGCACAGCCGCTTAACGGATGAATCGAGCCCGCTCGGCGGCGAACCCAGAGGCTCTCGGCTTACCTGAGCGTTTTCACATCGAGTCCCATCATCCGGGGCCCGAGTGAAAGGATCAGGCCATGCAGAAGGACAAAGACCGCAAGAGCAGCAGCCGCGAGTGGAACCGCGGGACGCACGGCGGTGACCGGAGCAGCAGTTCGGCGAACCGCAAGAGTTCGCGCTCGAGCCACAGCAAGAACAGATAAGCTCGCGCTTCTCCCGAAGTCAGCGGCCGCGCTCGCGCGCGGCCGCTTTTTTCAATGCTTCGAGTGAGCCGGGTGAATTACCAGACGTGGACGCGCTGGTCGGGCGGCAGGTACAGCTTGTCGCCGGGCTGCACGTCGAACGCCTTGTACCAGGGATCGAAATTGCGGACGATCCCGTTGACCCGGTACTTCTCCGGACTGTGCGGATCGCCGAGCAATTGCTGGCGAAGCGAATCCTCGCGCGTCTTGCCCTGCCAGCTCGCGGCATAAGCGATGAAGAAGCGCTGGTCACCGGTGTAGCCGCCAATCACCGGCGGTTCGCCGTGGCGAGCGACGTAGCGGCGATAGGCGCGATAGGCCGCTTCCAGGCCGCCGAGATCGGCAAGGTTCTCGCCGAGAGTCAGCTGTCCCTTGATGTGCACTCCGGGCAGCGGCTCATAGGCGTCGAACTGCTTGACTAGCATTTCGGCATGGACCTTGTAGCGGTCGGCCGAAAGCTTGGTCCACCAGTCGCGAAGCCGGCCCTTGGCATCGAACTGCCGTCCCTCGTCGTCGAACCCGTGGCCCATTTCGTGGCCGATGGTCGCACCGGTCTCGCCGTAATTGACCGCCGGGTCGGCGTTGGCGTCGAAGAAGGGCGGCTGCAGCTGCGCGGCCGGGAAGGTGACCTGGTTCATGACCGGATCGTAGTAAGCGTTGACCTCCTGGGGGGTCATTTCCCACAGGGTCCGGTCGACGGGCTTGCCGAGCCGCGACAGCTCGAGGTTCCATTCGAAGGCGTCCGACGCGATATCGTTGGCGAGCGGATCGGTGCGGCTCACCTTCATCTTCGAATAATCGATATATTTGACCGGATGTCCGACACGCGGGTCGAACGCGGCGAGCTTCGCAAGCGCTTCCTTGCGCGTCGGATCGTCCATCCAGCTCGCGTGGGTGATGAGGTCGCCGTAGGCGGCGCGCATGTCGTCGACGAGTTCGTCGACCTGATGTTCGGTGTCGGGAGTCCAGTGGCGCGCAATGTAGAGCTGACCGACCGCTTCGCCGAGAGATTCGTTCAATAGCCGGACTCCGCGCTTCCACCGTGCGGGCTGCGCGGGCACGCCTTGGAGCGTCTTCCCGTAAAAATCGAACTGCGCCTCGTCGAACGCTTTCGGCAGAAACTGCGCATGGTCGCTGATGAAGCGGAAGGTCATCCAGTCCTTCCACGTCGACAGCGGAACGTCGGCAATGCGCTTACCCGCGGCGGCCACCGCGCTCGGCTCGGCGACGATGACCGTCGGCATCTTGCCGAGGCCCACGTGCTTCAGAGCAGCGGTCCAGTCGAACTGGGGCGCAAGCCGCATCAGCTGAGCGCGGTTCATCGGGTTATAGGTCGCCTGCGGGTCGCGGCGCTTCTCGGGAGTCCACTGGTCCTTCGACAGACGCGTCTCGAGCGCGAGGATCGCGTCGGCCTTGGCTTCGCCGTTCGGAATTCCGGCGAGCTGGAAAATCCGGGCGATATAGGCGTGATACGCTTTGCGGATGGACTCGTATTTGTCGCCCTTGAGCAAATAATAGTCACGGGTCGGAAGGCCGAGCCGAGCCTGGCCGCTTTCCACGGTGTAGCGCGTCGGGTCTTTCTCGTCGGCCGTGATCCCTATGTTGACCGGACCTGCATAAGCCGGCTCGGCCATGAGCAGGACGAGCTGGTCGCGGTTTCTCACATCCGCGATGCGCTTCAGGTACGGCTGGAGCGGCTTAAGCCCGCGCGCCTCGATTCCGGCCTGGTCCATGTAGGCGCCGTAGAAATCGCCGACCTGCTTCATGATCGGATCGGACGGCGCAGCGCCGGCCTGCTCGATCAGCTTGCGCACCTCGACCTCGGTCGCGTCCGGCAGGTCGTAATTGTAGCCCGCGCCGCGCTTGTCTTCAGCGATCGGGTGGTTCTTGAGCCAGCTCCCCTCGACATATTGGAAGAAATCGTCGCCCGGCTTGACGCTGGTGTTCATGTCGGCCGTGTCGACGCCCCACGCGCCGTACACCGGCTTGCTCGCGGAGAGTGCGGGGGAGGCGAAAACGAGAGCGGCGCTCGCCGCGAGCAAAATCGAACGACGCTTCATTTTCCCCTCCCCGGGCCGAATTGACGATTACCAGATGTGAACGCGCTGGTCCGGCGGCAGATAGAGCTTGTCGCCAGGCTGCACGTTGAACGCCTTGTACCAGGCGTCGACGTTCCGAACGACTCCGTTGACCCGATACTTGCCCGGGCTGTGCTCGTTGGTGATGACCTGCTGGCGTTCGGCATCCTCGCGCTGCTTTTCCTGCCACGCCTGGGCATAAGCGATGAAGAAGCGCTGATCGCCGGTAAGACCGTCGATTACCGGCGATTGCCCGTGCTTCGCTTCGTACTTCTTGTACGCCGCATAGGCATTCTCGACGCCCGACAGGTCGCCGATATTCTCGCCCAGCGTCAGCTTTCCGTTCACATGCAGGTCCGGCCATGGATAGAAGCCGTTGTACTGGGCGACCAGCGCGTCGGTCTTTGCGGTGAATGCCTTCGCCGCCTCCGGCGACCACCAGTCGCGAAGCTTGCCCTTCGGGTCGAACTTGCGGCCTTCATTGTCGAACCCGTGGCCCATCTCGTGTCCGATCACCGCGCCGATCGCACCATAGTTGGCGGCGGCATCGGCGTTCGGATCGAAGAACGGCGGCTGAAGGATCGCCGCCGGGAAGGTGATCTGGTTCGCCAGCGGGTTATAGTAAGCATTGATCGTCTGCGGATACATTCCCCACAAGGTTCGATCGACCGGCTTGGGGAAGCGCTTGAGCTGAAGCTTCCACTGGAAGTCCTCGGCGCGCATCGCGTTGCCCAGAGCGTCGCCCTTGACGACGTTCATCGGCGAATAGTCGATATATTTCACCGGGTGGCCGATCCGCGGCTCGAACGCGGCGAGCTTGGCGAGCGCGGCCTTGCGGGTCGCGTCGTCCATCCACTTACTGGTGCTGATGCGCTCGTGATAGGCATCCTCGAGGTTGCCGATCAGCTCCTTCATCTGGGCCTCGGAGTCGGCGGGGAAATGAGTCTTCACGTAAATCTGGCCGACGCCCTCGCCGAGCGCTCCGTTGACCGCCGCGACTCCGCGCTTCCACCGCTCGCGCTGCTCCTGAACGCCGTTCAGCTCTTTCGAGTAAAACGCGAAATGCGCATCGTCGATCGGCTTCGGAAGATAGGCGGCGTGATCCGAGACGAAGCGGAACGCGAGCCATTCCTTCCACGTCGATAGCGGGGTCGAGGCGAGAATCTTGCCGGCGCCCGAAACAGCCGACGGCTCGGTCACGATGATCGTCTTTGCATTGGCGAGACCCGCCTTGGCGAGGGTCGACGTCCAGGCGAACTGCGGCGCCAGCTTCCGCAGCTGCTCCGGAGTCATCGGATTGTAGATTTTATCGATGTCGCGACGGTCGGCCGCTGCCCACTGGGCCTTCGAGAGCGCGGTTTCGAGCGCGATGATCCGGTCGGCGGCCGCTTCGCCGCCGGGCAGCCCGGCAAGCTTTTCGACGCTGATGATATAGTCGCGATATGCGTCGCGGTGCGCCTTCATCTTGGCATTGTCTTCGAGATAATATTCGCGGCTCGGCATGCCCAGCGTCGCCTGTCCGGCGAACACCGCGTAGGCATCGGGGTTCTTGAAATTGGCGTCGATGCCGATGTCGACCGGGCTGGCGAAGCCGGGCTTCACGAACAGCGACACGAGCTGAGCGCGGGTTTTGGCCCCGTCGATCTCGGCAAGGTACGGCTTCAGCGGCGCAGTTCCGGCGGCGTCGATCGCGTCGGTGTCCATGAAGCTCGCGTAATAATCGCCAATCTGCTGGCTGAGATGGTCGCGATTGGGATCGTTCGCGAGATTCTGGACGATGTCGCGCACGTCCTTCTCCGCCTGATCGGACAATGTGACGAACGGGCCGGCCGATGCGCGGTCGGCGGCGATCTTGGTGTTCTTGTCCCAGGTGCCGTTCACATATTCCCAGAAATCGTCTCCGGGCTTGACGGACTTGTCCATCGCCGAGGTGGCGTAGCCCCAGGTTCCGTAAACCGGCTTCGACGGCTGCGCCGAAACTGGAAGCGCAATGGCCGCAAGGCTCGCACCTGCGAGCACCAACATCTTGAATTTCATGGATTAACCCCTCCGGAAGGTGTGGCGGGCCAATGCCTCAAATGGCGACGAATTGGCAAGTCTTTTCGACGAATGGAGGGGAGTCGCCGATGGACTAACCCGCCGGAAGCGAAAGTCGGGCGAGCAATCCGCCGAGATCCTCGCTTCGTTCGAGGCTGACCGCGCCGTCGTAGATTTCGGCGACGTCCCGCACGATCGCGAGGCCGAGGCCGGTGCCCGGCTTGCCGGTCGTGTCGAGCCGCGCGCCTCGAGTGAACAACTCGCCCAGGCGGGCTTCGGGAATACCGGGGCCATCGTCCTCGACAACGATATCGACCATCCGACCCTTGGGTTCGACCGTGACGAACACGCGCCCACCGCCATATTTCGCGGCATTGTCGATCAGGTTGCCAAGCATCTCGTCGAGGTCCTGCCGCTCGACCCGGACCTGCGCTTCGCGATCGCCGGCAATGTCGATGGTGACGCCCTCGTGCAGGCGATCGACCGCGCGCTGGACCGCCTGAAGGCTCTCCCACACACGGGTCCTCGACTGCGCCGCGGCGCGCCTGCCGATGGCCCTTGCGCGCGCGAGATGGTGGTCGACCTGTCGCCGCATCACGAGCGCTTCGCGGCAGACGGTGTCGGCGAGGTCCGGTGCCTGCGCGGTCGCGGCATTGGTGATCACGGTCAGCGGAGTCTTGAGTGCATGCGCAAGGTTGCCGGCGTGCCGCCGCGCCTCCTCCGCCTGCGCTTCACTATGGGCGAGAAGCTGGTTGATTTCCTCCGTAAGCGGCTTGATCTCGGCAGGGAATTCGTCGCCGACGCGGGTCTTGTCGCCCGAGCGGATGGCGGCGACCTCGCGGCGGACGAGGCGCAGCGGCCACAAGCCGTAGAATGTCTGAAGGGCCGCGAGGATCAGGAGCCCGATTCCGAGCGCCGTGAAGCTCCAGATTAGGATGAGCCTTGATTCGTGAATCTGATGATCGAGGGTTTCGCGCGATTCCGCGACCTGGAATCGCCAGCGCACGTTCGATCCCGGAAGGATCACGTCGCGCTCGACAATACGCAGCTTCTCCTTGCGAACTGGATCCCAGAACTCATCGCTGTCGTACCAGACCGGCTTGATGTCGATGTGGCTGTCGTCGACTCGCAACCGGCGATCCCAAAGTGAGCGCGACGGATAACAAAGCGACGAGTCGTAGATCTGCTTTTGGCAGTGGTTCGCCGGCACATCGCTGACCTGGTAATAGAGTCCCGAATAGGGTTGGATGAACCGCTGCTCCGCCGGGGCCCGGCTGAAAAGCACCTCGCCTACAGGTCCGATCTCGGCCGAATAGACCATCGAGTTGAGCATGTAGACGAGCTGGTTGTCGAAGCTGTCGAGAAAGGTGCGCGACAGCACCCGGTCGAGCGCGAAGCCGCCAATCAGCAACAGCGCCACGATCCAGATCGCGGCAATGCCGATCATGCGCCGGCTGAGCGAGCCGGTGCGGCTCCTGCGCGCCTTTCTGGCGGCGGGTTGAACCTCGGCCGCCGCCGTCACCGGGGCGGCATGCTCATTCAACTAACCGGTTCCTCGAGGCTGTAGCCGAGGCCGCGGATGGTGGTGATCACGTCGGCTCCGAGCTTCTTGCGGATCCGGGTGACGAACACTTCGATGGTGTTCGAATCGCGGTCGAAGTCCTGGTCGTAAATATGCTCGATCAGCTCGGTCCGGCTCACCACCTTGCCCTTGTGGTGCATCAGGTAGCTGAGCAGCTTGTATTCCTGCGCGGTGAGCTTGACCGGCTCGCCCGCCCTGGTGACCTTGCCCGAGCGCGTGTCCAGGCGGATGTCGCCGGCAACGAGCTCGCTCGAGGCGTTGCCGGACGAGCGCCGGATCAGCGCGCGCAACCGCGCAATCAGCTCCTCCGTCTGGAATGGCTTCGCGAGATAGTCGTCGGCGCCTGCGTCGAGCCCGGCGACCTTGTCCGACCAGCTGTCGCGCGCGGTCAGCACGAGGACCGGCATCTTGCGGCCTTCCTTGCGCCAGCGATCGAGCACGGTGAGACCGTCCACTTCGGGCAGGCCGAGGTCGAGAATGACCGCGTCATAGCTTTCGGTCGACCCGAGATAATGGCCGTCCTCGCCGTCGGTCGCGAGATCGACCGCATAGCCGGCGCCCTCGAGCGTCGAGCGCAATTGCCGCCCGAGATTGGGTTCGTCTTCGACGATCAGGATGCGCATCGAGGCTCCCCGGAGCTGTTCATCTTCGCGCCGTCAACCCGCGTTGCGGCGAGAGGTTGCTTTGGTGAAACAACTGGGAAGCGGATGTGAAAAGTCAATCCGCTGCCAGTGGGTCGCCACCGTGCTCAGGGATGCGAGCGGCGGATGATTCGGCCGGTCTGGGGGTCGACGTCGACCCAGATCACCCGGCCGTTCTGAATGAACTTCATGCGGTAAACGCCATTGTTGAGCTCGGGACCGAGATAGTCGGTGTTTGGGCCCATGAACGGAATGACCCGCCGTTCGATCTGAGGCAGCGGCATCGATCGGCCGTCCCGCGTCGCTTCCCACGCGCGCTCCTGCTCGCGACGCGGCCCTCGGAACTGCTGTTGGTCCTGCGGCGGGCGGTGGTCGCGCGGACGGTCCGCCAGCGCCGGCGCGGCGGCAAGGCCTGCCGCGGTCGCGGCGGCGAGGAAGAAGGTACGCAGAAGGTTCATCACTCGACTCTTTCGTCGAGCCGGTTTCTACCATCGCCCATTGAATTGGCTATTAACGCCGATGCGGGCCGCCGTTCAGGGTCACGGTGCGTTGCAAAGCAGCAACAGGTCTTTCCCGAGCGCGGGCGCATTGGCTAACGCGGCGTCATGGCCGCGCCGGTACTTTCCTATGAAGACCTTGGATTGATCCAGGGTGAGGGTTGGCTGTTCCGCCATCTCGACCTCTATGTCGGCGAGCGAGACAGGCTGGCGCTGATCGGTCGCAATGGCGCGGGCAAGACGACGCTGCTGCGCTGCCTCGCCGACCTGATCGATCCCGACGAAGGGAAGCGGACGATCGTCCCGGGGACGAATGTGGTGCTGCTCGAGCAGGATCCGAAGATGGACGGTTTCGGCACTCTCCGGGACTGGGTTGCCCAGGGCGCCGACGCGCCCGAGCCGCACGAGGCAGCCGCGATCGCCGACCAGCTCGGAATCGATCTCGATCGGCCGACCGCGACGGCCAGCGGCGGGGAGCGGCGGCGGGCGGCCATCACGCGCGCGCTCGGGGCGAAGCCCGACGTGCTGCTGCTCGACGAGCCGACCAACCATCTCGACCTTGGTGCGATCGAATGGTTGGAAGAGTGGCTGAAGCGCTTCAAGGGCGCGTTCATCGTCATCAGCCACGACCGGACCTTCCTGACCCGGCTGACGCGGAGCTGTCTGTGGCTCGACCGCGGTCAGCTCCGTCGCGCGAAGATCGGCTTCGGCGGCTTCGAAGCGTGGACCGAGCGCGTCTACGAAGAGGAAGCGCGCGCGGCCGAGAAGCTCGATGCAAAGCTCAAGATCGAGCTTCACTGGCTGCAACGCGGAGTCACTGCCCGGCGGCGGCGCAACCAGGGCCGGCTCGCTAAGCTGCACGAAATGCGGGCGCAGCGGGCAGCGATGCTCGGCGCGGCTGGAACGGCAAAGCTCGCGCTCGCGAAGGATGATGTGAAGTCGAAGACAGTGATCGAAGCGGAGGGGGTGTCGAAGAGCTTCGGCGAGCGGCACATCATCCGCGACTTCTCGCTGCGCATCCAGCGCGGCGACCGGATCGGGATCGTCGGCCCGAACGGCGCCGGCAAGACGACTTTGCTCAAGCTGCTGACGGGTGAGCTTGGGCCCGACAGCGGCACGGTCATCCAGGCGAAGACGCTGAGCGGGATCGTCATCGACCAGCAGCGCAAGCTGATGGAGCCGCAGCGGCGGGTGAAGGACGTGCTCGCGAACGGCGGCGACTGGATCGACGTCCGCGGCAGCAAGAAGCACATCAAAGGCTATCTCAAGGAGTTCCTGTTCGATCCAGGAATCGCCGACGCGCCGGTCGGATCATTGTCTGGTGGCGAACGATCGCGCCTGCTGCTTGCGCGGGAGTTTGCCCGGGCGGCGAACCTGCTCATACTCGACGAGCCCACCAACGACCTGGACCTCGAAACGCTCGATCTGCTTCAGGAGGTGATCGCCGATTATGAGGGCACCGTCCTGATCGTCAGCCACGACCGCGACTTCCTCGACCGGACGGTCACGATCACGCTGGGACTCGACGGGTCGGGCAAGGTCGACATTGTCGCCGGCGGCTATGAGGATTGGGTGCGGAAGAGGTATGAGGCCCAGCGTTCCCCGGCAAAGGCCGGGGCCCAGGCCCGTCCGAAAGCAGCGCGTGAAGGCGCTCCTGGACTTCGGCCTGCGCCGGGGAACAAGCTGAGTTACAAGGACCAGCGCGATTACGATCGGCTTCCGGGCGAAATCGATCGCCTTCAGGCCGAGATAGCGGACGACGAGGAAGCGCTCTCCGACGCCGATCTCTATATGCGCGATCCGAAACGCTTCGCAGAGCTCACCGAACGGATCGCGCGGCACCGCACCGATGTCGAGGCGATGGAGCTGCGTTGGCTCGAAGTCGCCGAGATGGCGGAGGCGCTAGGCTGACAACCGGTATTGCTTCAGCAAATCGTAAAGCGTCGGGCGGCTGATCCCGAGCAGCTTGGCGGCGCCGGAGATATTGTTGTCGCTGCGGCTCATCGCCTGGCGGATCGCCTTGCGGTCGGCGACTTCGCGGGCGGCGCGCAGGTTGATCGGAAGCGATTCCTCATTCGAGGCCGCGGCTGGGCGCAAGTCGAGGTCCGCGGCGGTGATCGACTTGGCTTCGGCCATGATCACCGCTCGCTTGATCCGGTTTTCGAGCTCGCGGACGTTTCCGGGCCACGCATAAACGTCGATCAGGTCGATCGCGTCCGATGAAAGCGCCTGGACCGCGGGGTTGAGCTCGCGGCTGAAGCGGTTGACGAAATGGCGCGCGAGAAGGACCGCATCGCCCGGCCGTTCCGCCAGCGACGGGATTTTCACCACGATCTCGGCGAGGCGGTAATAGAGGTCTTCGCGGAAGCGCCCGTCGGCGATCATCGCCTCGAGGTCCTGATGCGTGGCGCAGACGATCCGCGTGTCGACCGCGATCGGCTGACGGCCGCCGATCCGCTCGATCACACGCTCCTGGAGGAAGCGCAGAAGCTTCACCTGGAGCGGAAGCGGGATGTCGCCGACTTCGTCGAGGAACAGGGTGCCGCCCTGCGCCAACTCGATCTTGCCGACGTTCGACTTGACCGCGCCGGTGAAGGCGCCGCGCTCGTAGCCGAACAGCTCAGCCTCGAGCAGGTTCTCCGGAATTGCGGCGCAATTGATGGCGACGAACTCTCCATTTCGGCCCCTCTTCTCGTGGACCGCACGAGCAAGCAGCTCCTTGCCCGTCCCGCTCGCGCCGAGCAGCATCACGGAAACGTCAGCGGAGGCGACGCGCTCGATGGTCTTGGCGACCTTCAGCATCTCCGCCGAGGCGGTGATGATCGAACCGAGCACGGTTCCTGCCGAGCCTGCTTCGAGCAGGCGGTTTTCCTGCTCGATCGCGTGGAGGTGGAAGGCGCGGGCGACAATCAGCCCGAGTTCGTCGATGTCGACCGGCTTCTTATAGAAATCATAGGCGCCCATGCCGACCGCCCGCGTGGCGCTTTCGCGCGCGCCGTGCCCGGTCGCGACGATGACCTTGGTGTCGGGCTTCAGCCGAAGGATCTGCTCGAGGACGGCGAAGCCCTCGTCGGTGCCGTCCGGATCGGGCGGAAGGCCGAGGTCGAGCGTGACCACGGCGGGCTCGTGCGCGCGCAGCGCTTCGATCGCCGAGGCGCGATCACCTGCGCAGACCACCTGATAACCGTCGTACGCCCATTTGAGCTGGCGCTGCAGGCCTTCGTCGTCCTCGACGACCAGGAGGGTTTTCAAGTTCTCGCTCATGCGATCTTCCGTTCGGGTTCGCTGACCGCTTCGGGAGCGGGCAGGGTGATGGTGAAGGTCGTGCCGCGTCCTGGGCGGCTGTCGACGCTGATCCGGCCGCCCATGGTGGCGATCAGCGAGCGTGCCTCGAACGCGCCGATTCCGAAGCCGCCGGACTTCGATGATGCGAATGGCTGGAACAGCCGGTTGCGGATGAAATCGCCGTCCATCCCGACGCCCTTGTCGGCGATCGCGATGGAGACACTCTTGTCGCCCGCAGTTACCCGGACAGTCACCGGAGCTCCAGTGCTCGCATCGATCGCGTTCTGGAGGAGGTGCCCCACGGCCTGCTCGAGAGCGCCTGAGTCGACCAGCGCGCGGAGGCTTGCGTCCCCGAGCAGCTGGACCTCGCGATCGCGGCGCTTGGCGGCGATTGCCGCCGTGAGGATCGGCCGCAGCGGCTGGGACTCGATCCGCTGGACCCGGCCGGGCGAATGCGGCGCGAGGCGCGCGAGCAGCTCGTTCATCTTGCCGACCGACGATTGAAGCGTCGCGACCATGTCGGCGCGAAACTCAGGCTTGTCGGCGTGCCGCTCGGCGTTGCGTGCGACCAGCGACAGCTGGCTCACCAGGTTCTTGATGTCGTGCAGGATGAAGGCGAAGCGGCGGTTGAACTCCTCGAACCGCTGCGCCTGGCCGAGCGCTTCCTGACCGATCGCTTCGGACAGCGCGCTCGCCGCCTGATTGCCGGCGGTTCGCAGAAGGTCGAAATCCTCCCAATCGAGCGCGCGGCGATATTCCGGAGCTGCCAGGATCACGAGTCCGACCAACCGCTGCTGATGCATCAGCGGGATGCCGGCCCAGATGAAGGCATTGTCCATCATCCATGAAGGCGCGTTCAGGGGTTCGTCGCCGGCATTCGACCAGCGGTCGCGAAGACCGTCGAACTCGACGATCCTTCCGCTCGATTCGAGCCGATCCCAGAAAGCTTCGCCACCCTCGAAATGGTCGGGAAGCGGCTTCGCGTCCGGCCAGTTCCAGTTGGCGGCGTGTTCAACCCTGCGGCCGCCGTCGCCCATCAGGAGCAGCCCCCCGGGAGCGTCAAGCACGTTCGCGAACGCCTCGATGATCCGCTCGGTCAGCGGCGGCGCATCCGCGCCGGCACGACCGAGAGTCTCCGTGAATCGCAGCCATTCGGTGCGATAATCGTAGCGATGCTCGAACAAATGCTTGGCGAGCTTGACCTTGATCCAGCCGCGCGCCCGGGCGCTCGGGATCAGCACCATCGCTCCGACGGTCATGACGGCGAGCACGGCGACCATCAAGGCTCCCGACCAGTCGACCCCCGAGCCGCGAAGCGCGGTGGCGACGATCGCCATCAGCGCGAAATAGGCGCAGATCGCGAGCAGCGAGAGTGACTGGAAGGTGGCGGCCCGGGACAGGCGAACCCGCCAACCACCACCCTCACGCATCGCGAGCGCGAACAAAGGAGCGGTCATGGCGACTTCGAGCCCGCGCCAGTCGCTCAGGCGCCGCGCGGTTGCAGAGCCAAGGTAGGCGACCGTGTAGAGATTGAGGTCGTAGATCCACATCAGCGCCAGGCCGAGCATGGCGAAGCGGATGTGCGACCGGCTCGCGGGCGCAGCCTGGCCGTAGAGATTGTGGACGAGGACCAGCGCTCCGGCCGCGGTCGTGATCCTCAGCACGAGGCTGGTCTGCGTGACGGCGTCGCTGGGCGAGAGGAAGGTCAGCGTGTTGGCGATGAGCTCGAGCCCGATGACCGCGGCGACCGCGCCGTAGACCAGGCGAATGCCATGCTCGCGCACCTCGCCCGCCGCCGAGAGGCTGTACAGAAGACTGATCCAGAGGAGGTCACGGGCGCTTTCGGCATAACCCACGATCGGATCGCCGGGAGTCATTGCCGCGAGCCACGCCCAGCAGGCGGTCAGCGCGAACGCGCCGACGAAGAAGCGCTGGACCGGCTGGCGCGCGGCATCGCCAAGGCGCCAGATCATGAGCGCGGCGAACAGCGAGGCGGCGAGCGCGTGGCTCCAGAAGGCGATCAGCGATTCCACGCGCCGTCCAGTGTCAACTCGACCGACATTGCGCGGGTGTCGCTAAATTTTACAAACAAGTGGTGAACGCGGCACACTTTCCGTCGCTCCCAAAGGCGATGCGGGTCGGACCTGTCCGGGTGCCCGGCTGGCGGCTCGGCCCATAGCTTTCAGCGCGGGAGCCTTTCGCTTGCGCCGAGCGTAATCGGCGGCATGATCGACCTGATGGGCGAGACCGACGAGCAGACCGACAGTGACAAAAGGCTGTCGATGGTGGATGAAGCGCTGGTCGCCGGGGCCATCGCCAACACCAACGGCCTTCTCGTCATCCTCGCCAAGCTGGTCTCCAAGGGCGTGTTCGACCGCGCCGATTTGCAGGCCTTCTCGGATAGCTATTCGAAGCCGCTGGACCATGTCGGGATGCGCGAGAACGAGCTTGTCAGCCAGATGCAGGACCAGATGGAATCGACCCTCGCTGAGCTGATGCGCTATTTGAGCGAACGCGAGGGCTGAGTCCGACGCGGGGTTGATTTATACCCCCAGGGTGTATAGGTCACATACCCATGGTGGGTATGTCTCAATTCCGCTGGAGCACGCAATGACCCCGCACACCAAGTCGACCGTCAAGACGCGCCTGGCGCGAGTCGAAGGGCAGGTCCGCGGCCTCGTCCAGATGGTCGAGCAGGATCGCTATTGCCTCGATCTCGTCGCTCAGCTGCGCGCCGCAAAGGCCGCGCTCGCGAAGGTCGAGCAACTCGTCCTGACCGACCATCTGGGCTCATGCGTCGAAGCGGCGATCGTCAGCGGCGACCCGGCGAAGCAGCGGGAAAAAGTCGCCGAGCTGATCGACGTGTTCAGCCGGTCGGAGCGCTGAGGAAAAGCACATGTCCGACATGTCCAATTCTCCGAGCCCGGCCAAGAAGGCCGTGCTCTGCCGCATGGTCATGCCCAGCCACACCTGTCCGTGGGGCGTCAAGGCGAAGGATCTGCTCAGGCGTTCCGGGTACCAGGTGGAGGATCGCCACCTCGAAAACCATGAGCAGACAGAGGCGTTCAAAGCCGAGCATCACGTCGCGACCACGCCGCAAGTGTTCATCGCTGGCAAGCGCGTCGGAGGCTATGAGGATCTCCGCCGCTTCCTCGGCAAGCGAGTCCGCGACCCGAAGGCCACATCTTACCGCCCCGTCGCGGTCCTGTTCGCGCTGACCGCGCTCGCGGCCGTGGCGGCGAACTACGCGGTCACGGGCGGGATTGTCGCTGCGCGGACGCTGCAGTGGTTCATCGCTTTTTCCATGGTCGTCCTGGCGATGCTGAAGCTTCAGAACGTGGAGAGCTTTTCGGCCATGTTCCTCAACTACGACCTGCTGGCGCGGCGCTGGGTACCGTACAGTTACATCTATCCCTACGCGGAGGCGCTCGCGGGCGTGCTGATGATTTCCGGCGCGCTTATGTGGATATCAATTCCGGTGGCGCTGTTCATCGGAACGGTCGGTGCGGTGTCGGTCTTCAAGGCGGTCTATGTCGACAGGCGCGAGCTCAAGTGTGCGTGCGTCGGCGGATCGAGCAACGTCCCGCTGGGCTTCGTCTCGCTGACAGAGAATCTGATGATGGTCGGAATGGCCATTTGGATGCTTGTCCGGTGAAAAGCACCTTGGCGGCCGGAGTCGCACTGGCCGTTTGCGCTTCGCCCGCGCTCGCCCAGTCCATGCCGATGAACATGCCGATGAACATGCCAGGCATGGCGATGCCAAAGGCGAAGCCCGCCGCAAAGAAGACCACTCGCAAGATAGCCGCCGCGAAAAGGACAGCCAAGAAGACGCACGAGGCCGCGTCCCGGACGACGCACAAGGCGGCGCCGGCACAGGCTCCGCCGACGATGCAAATGCCCATGGGCGGCGGATCGATGGCGATGCCGAGCTCACCCCAGGGGACTGCCGCTTCGATGCCGCCGATGACGATGCCGATGCCTCCGGCCGCGCCCGTCGCTCGGAGCGCGATGCCCGGCATGCAGCACGGAAGTATGGGCATGACCATGAAGGCCGCGCTCGGCCCATACCCAGAGCAGCGCGAATCCTCGGGCACTGGCTGGCAGCCGGACGCCTCCAGCGCGATGGCCGGGCCAATGACCATGGCAGGCGGCTGGATGCTGATGGCGCATGGCGACGCGAACCTCGTCTACGATCGCCAATCGGGTCCGCGCGGCGACAGCAAGGCGTTCGTCGGCGGCATGCTGATGGGCATGGCGCAGCACCCGCTCGGCAACGGCGCGCTTCAGTTCAGGGCGATGCTCAGCCCCGACCCGCTGATGGGCCCGGGCGGCTATCCGCTACTGCTCGCGAGCGGCGAGACCGCCAACGGCCGCGACCGACTGATCGACCGCCAGCACCCGCACGATCTGTTCATGGAGCTGTCCGCCGCCGCCTCGCAGAACATCGGGCCGAAGAGCAGCGTCTTCCTCTACGCGGGACTTCCGGGAGAGCCGGCGTTCGGCCCGCCCACATTCATGCATCGAGAGTCGATCGAGGATTCACCCGAGGCGCCGATCACCCATCACTGGCTCGATTCGACGCACATCACGTTCGGCGTAGTGACCGCCGGGCTGGTGCTCGACCGGGTCAAGATCGAAGCGAGCCGGTTCAACGGGCGCGAGCCGGACCAGCACCGATGGAACATCGAAACCGGGCCGCTCGATTCGAGCTCGGTGCGGCTCTCCTGGAATCCGACGCGAACGCTGGCGCTGCAGGGCAGCTGGGCTCACCTGGTGGACCCCGAGCAGCTCGAGCCCGGAGTGAACCAGACGCGCTGGTCGGCAAGTGCGCTCTGGGCCGACAATGTCGCCCCCGGGTGGCACGCGGCCGCGATGCTGGCCTGGGGCAGCAAGTCGAGCCTTGGGCATCACGACGACGGTTTTGCCGCCGAAGCATCAGTCCGGCAGGCGGGCTGGACGGTGTTCGGCCGCGGCGAGATGGTCGAGAACCGCGAGCTGCTGGACGTCGAAGACGGTCCCGCCTTTCGCGTCGGCAAAGTGTCGCTTGGAGCCGTCCGCGACTTCCGGATCGCCGACCATCTGTCGATCGGGCCGGGCGGGCTCGTCTCTCTCAACTTCGTTCCGGATGGCCTGGCGACGCTGTATGGCGGCCACCATCCGACCGGAGCCATGGGGTTCGTGCGTCTCAAGCTCGATTGACTAGCCGCCGATCAACCCACATATGCCCGCCTCTTCCGGTCGACGGCCCCTTCGTCTAGCGGTCCAGGACGTCGCCCTCTCACGGCGAAAACACGGGTTCGAGTCCCGTAGGGGTCACCAAGGATTTGAATAGCTTAGCCGCTAAATCGACGTAGCAAGCAGCAACTTCCCCAGTCTTTCCCAAATATCCGGTGCCGGATCGCGCGCGCCGGTGTCTTTTCGGTCAGGCCGCCCGGCGCGACGCCTGCGATTGCCGTATCGGCGGGTAAGCTGGTGCGCGCGCGCCGGAATAGCGGCGCCGGGGCTTGAGAACCTCGACTTACGATCGCTGCCCGACGCACGTCATCTTGAATTGCCACCGGGGCCGTGAAGCGTCGACTCCAGGAACAGCAGAGCCGACCCAGGCTCGATCTCCGCGGGTAACTCGCCGGCAAGCCGTCCGGGATCAGCGCGCGGCCGCCGTGGCTGCCCGGCCAGACGATGTTGCGCCGTTGGTCCGCGTGTGACGCGTGAAGGGCCACGTCACATTGACCACATATTCGGTCTCGCCGATCGCCCCGCGCCACATGTCCTGATCTCCGTGCAAAAGCTGCGGCGGAGCGCCGGGATGCAGTGCCAGTCCCTGTGTGAGGTTGAGCTGGATCGTGTCGCACCACGGCTCGTGATAATGCGGATCGTAGGCCGGCGGGTTGGGCGCGAATGAGCGCGCGGGTCCGTGCTCGAAGCCCTGATCGACGGGAAGAATCACGAGCTTACCGGTTCCCGCCATGCGTCCGTGATCAAGCAGCCGGGCGAGGTTGCCCGGCGTTCCGACATTATCTGCGCCATACCAGCTCAAAATCTCACGTACGCGCGGCGTCATCCTTTCACTCCTTTTGGCAGGAACAGACCATGCGGCCGCCGCAGTCGACCGGCAGCGGGCCGTGTCCGGCACCCGCAGGCGAAGCTCCGTCGGGTTTCCCCAAGCTTCGGCGGGTCCTATCCGGGCCTCCTGACCTATTGATCCTGCCCCGTGCTGCTCGGTTCCCGGCTGATCGGCCAAGGCGTTCGGGTGGGCATCGAAGATCTGGGCGATTGCCGACCGGCTGATCGCTCAAGATTCGCCCATGCCTTGAGCCGGATCGTTCGGAGCCCGCCCAGGCGATTTTACCAGGCCGGCCGCGACATGCAGGCCATGGCGCACGCGCGCTATCACACTTTCGTCGGCTCTGGTGGAGTAGACCAGGCAGGAAGAATAAGGAAATTCGGGACTTTCAGGGACCAGCTCCAGCCGCCCTTCCTCGATAAGGGGCTGTACCGTCGCGGTTCGGAAATATCCGCTGCCGCCTTGCTCGAGTAGATAGTCCAGCGCTAGCGGCCCATAGCTGATTGAGACAACACCAGGCGCGCTGTCTGGAAATGCGGCGTGATAGCTGGCCGCGAAGTGCTCCCCCCAATCGACATCGACATGATCTTCCGGCCCGATCAGTCGATCGCCCCGCGTGGTCCTCACAAGCACAAGTCTTTCCTCGAACAGCAGTTCGGTAACCACTCCCGGGCGGACGGGAGCGGCGTAAAGGATCGCCAGGTCCAGCGAACCTTCCTGCACCTGCTCCATCAATCGGTCGGCTGAATCGATATAGGCGCTGATCGCGAGTTCGGGGCATTCGCGCCGCATCCACACCAGCCAGTGCCGCATCAGGGGCTTCCACTGGCTGAGCTCCGCACCGATGGTGACGACGGTCTCGCGCCCTGGTGAGACCGCCGCGACGCGCCGGGCACGGTCCCACACCTGGACCAATGAGGCGGCGAAGCGGAAGAACTGCTCGCCCGCCGGTGTCAGCCGGGCGCCGGCTTTGTTGCGGACGAACACCTTGCGATCGAGGTTCTCCTCGAGAACCCGGATTCGCGCACTGACCGCGGTCTGGGTAAGGTTGAGGTTGGCTGCGGCATTGACGAAACTGCCGGTCTTGACGACCTCCAGAAAGGTTCGCGCGACGTTGATGTCCATGTTTGGCTCCGCTCATCCAACGCCACGAACGCCACAATGGTAAGGACGCTCGATACAACAATTTCGGGATTGCTATCCAACAATATAATGCGTTCGTCTTTGTTGAAATGCGAGCGCATTCAGGATTCGGAGTCGACCAGCCCGACCCTCACAGTCGCCGGCTCCGCAAGGGAGTCTCACAATGCTCGCGATGTTGGACACGGACGATCTCAAAGCCGTGCGCGAACTCGAACGGCTGCGCATCGAAGCGACGCGGCAGAATGACCCGGACGCCCTCGCACCGCTGCTCCACGAGCGGCTCATCTACATCAACAGCGCGGGCGCGGTCTTCGACAAGGAACATTATCTTCGAAGCATCCGGACTCATTCCCTTTCGTACGACCGCGACTTTGACGTGCGGGAAACGGAAGTCCGAGTGCTCGACGATGTGATCGTTCTCGCGGGGCTGATGCTCGGCCACTCGCGGCTCGACGGAGAGCAGCAGGTTTTTCATTTCCCCTGCATCGGAGTGTGGCGAAAGGACGCCGGTGAATGGCGGATGCTGGCCTGGCAATCATCGTCGTGCAGCATGTCGACCTAGATGCTGCCGGATCCCTGACACGGGCACCGACGGTCATGACCGTGCATCCAAGGGGGGCCAGGGGCGTGCTGGGTTCGCGCCGCGACTAGCTTCCGGAGGATGAAATGACCGCCGCCGATCATGAACAGCTTGAAGGGCCCGATCTCAGTCGCGGCGTGAAGCTTTCCGCGATCCCGGAAGGCGCGATTCTGACCGGCCATGTCGACGATCACGCCGTGGTGCTCGTCCGGCGCGGCGATGAACTGTTCGCCGTTGGCGCCAAGTGTCCGCACTATGGAGGGCCGCTGGGCGAAGGTCTCCTGGTCGGTGAGACGATCCGCTGCCCCTGGCACCATGCCTGCTTCAGCCTGCGCAGCGGCGAAGTCCTGCGGGCGCCGGCGCGCGACTCGCTGCCTCGTTGGCGTGTCGAGGTCAGCGATGGAATTGTCTATGCGCGGGAAAGGATCGAGCGTCAGGCTCGACCGACCCTCAGCTCGACCCACTTGCCGCAATCCGTCGTGATCATCGGCGGTGGCCCCGCCGGAAACATGGCCGCCGAAACGCTCCGCGATGAAGGCTATGGCGGCCCAATCACAATGCTGAGCGCGGATTCGGCGCTTCCCGCCGATCGGCCCAACCTGTCGAAGGACTATCTGGCCGGCGGGGTGTCCGAGGAATGGGCCCTGCTAAGGCCCGCCGATTTCTACCCGGAGAATGGCATCGACCTCCGGCTGAACACGCGCGCGGCGCGGATCGACCCCCGCCGGCGCGCAGTCGAGCTCGCCGACGGTGAGCGTCTCAGCTATGGCGCGCTTCTCCTTGCGACCGGCGCCGAGCCGGTCAGACTGGAGGTTCCCGGCGCCAGCCTCGGTCATGTTCATTATCTGCGCACCCTCGACGACAGCAGAACGCTGATTGCAAAGGCTGCCGAGGCGCGCGTAGCGGTGATCATCGGCGCAAGCTTCATCGGCCTCGAGGCCGCGTCCTCGCTCCGTGCTCGCGGCCTCGAAATCCATGTCGTGGGCCCTGAGCCGATCCCCATGGAGCGCGTGCTCGGACCGCAGCTTGGAGCGTTCATTCGCTCGGTCCACGAACAGCATGGTGTGACATTCCATCTCGGTCGGACCGCGGTCTCGATCGACGAGCATGCCGTGACGCTGGATGATGGCGAGCGCATCGAAGGCGACCTCGTGGTCGTCGGCATCGGAGTGCGTCCGTCGATCGCCCTCGCCGAGCAGGCCGGCCTCGCCATCGATCGCGGAGTGCTCGTCGACCAGTTCCTCGAGACCAGCGCACCTGGCGTGTTCGCCGCCGGCGACATCGCGCGCTGGCCGGATCCGCACAGCCGGGAGGCGATCCGCGTCGAGCATTTCGTCGTCGCCGAGCGCCAGGCTCAGACGGCCGCACGCAACATGCTCGGCCGCAGCGAACCCTTCGACGCGGTCCCGTTCTTTTGGACCGAGCAGCACGACCTATCGATCGCCTATGTCGGCCATGCCGAGAAATGGGACGAGATCGTGATCGACGGCTCGATCGAGGCCCGCGACTGTTCGATCTTCTATCTGCGCGAAGGCCGCAAGCAGGCCGTCGCGGTGATTCACCGCGATCTTGAGGGATTGGTGGCCGAAGTCGAATTCGAGCGCGCGCTTTGCCGTCCGGCCGATCTCCACCCAGCTCCTCGCAAGCTCACGGAGGTCGCCTGAAGCCATGACTCGCCCGATCCATGCGTCCAATGTTGTGCTCAAGCGCGCTTATGAGCCGCCCGAGAAATCGGACGGCAGGCGAATCCTCGTCGACCGCCTGTGGCCGCGGGGCGTCAGCAAGGCCGAAGCCGACCTCGATCAATGGATCAAGGAGATCGCGCCGAGCGCCGAGCTGCGCACCTGGTTCGGCCATGACCCCAGACGCTGGGACGAGTTCCGCCAGCGCTATCGAGCGGAGCTCGCGCAGCACTTGGAAACCCTGAAGGGTCTCCGCCGCCGTGCCCGCGAGGGCCGGATCACGCTCGTCTATTCGGCGAAGGACGAGGCCCACAACGATGCCGTCGTGCTGAGGAATGTCATCCTCGGCAGGTCAGATCGAAAAGAGGAGCCATGAACGTGACCGGTGAACTCTACCCCGCGGTGACGCACGACCTCGCGCATATGCGGCGCGAACTCGCACCTGAAGCCGCCTCGGCGTTCAACGACTTCAGCAAAGCGGTGTTCGCCGATGGCGCTCTGTCCGTCAGGATGAAGAACATCATCGCGGTCGCCGCCGCGCACGTGACGCAATGCCCTTATTGCATCCGCGGCCACACGCGCGCGGCGCTGCGCGCAGGCGCTTCGAACCAGGAGCTGATGGAAGCGATCTGGGTCGCCGCGGAGATGCGGGCCGGTGCCGCGTTCGCACATTCGATCATCGCGATTTCCGAAATGGATGAAGCACGCCCGGACGCGGCGGGCGATCATCCGCCGCACGCGCCGGCCACGGGAGAACATGATGGCCACTGAATGTGAGGCGACACGTGCTTGCGAAGTGGTTGGAGTATTTCACAAGCCTGAGGATCTCGAATCCGCGATCGACGAGCTGCTAAGCTCGGGCTTCGATCGCGCCGAGCTCAGCCTTCTGGCGCGCGAGGCCGCGGTCGCCGAAAAGCTCGGTGGGTTCTACCGGGAGGCCGGCGAGATGGCAGACGATCCGGCGGTGCCGCGCGCCGCCTTCATCTCGACCGCTGCGATCGGCGACGCCCAGGGCGCATTGATCGGCGGCCTCGCTTATGTCGGCGCAACCGTGGCAATTGGCACGGTCGTGATGTCGGGCGCCGCAATGGGCGCGGCCATCGCCGCCGCTGTGCTCGCCGGAGGCACCGGCGGGCTGGTCGGCTCAGTGTTTGCGCGCTGGGTCGGGCATCATCACGCTGCTCACCTCCGGGATCAGATCGAGAATGGCGGCCTGTTGCTGTGGGTCCGCGCCTGGAACCATAACGACGAGGCGCAGGCGCTCCGGATCGTTTCGAAGCATGCCGCAGAGCAGGTCCACGCGCATGAGCGCAAGGTCGCCGACGCTCGGCTCCGTGGAGCGAATTTGACGGTTCGCGTCGCGATCCGCTGCCCTCGTGTCCGCAATGGTCTCCAACGGCAGACGATGAGATGAGCACCACCGCCAACTCACTCCCTCTCCAGCTGCACTCGGCTCACGGGGCGGAGCATCACGAGGACCATAAGCCGGGCTTTTTCGTCCGTTGGTTCATGTCAACCAACCACAAGGACATTGGAACGCTTTACCTCATCTTCGCGATTATCGCCGGCGTGATCGGCGGGTCGATCTCGGGGGTCATGCGCTGGGAGCTGATGGAGCCCGGCATTCAGGTGCTCAATCGTGCGTGGCCGATCGGCGCGGGCACGGCGAACTTCGACGAGTGGACGCATCACTGGAACGTCCTGGTCACCGCGCATGGCCTGACCATGATCTTCTTCACTTTGATGCCGGCGATGATGGGCGGCTTCGGCAACTGGTTCGTGCCGCTGATGATCGGTGCTCCCGACATGGCCTTCCCGCGCATGAACAACATCAGCTTCTGGCTGCTGGTGCCGGCCTTTTTGCTGCTTCTCGGATCGACCATGGTTCCTGGAGGATCGGGCCTTGGTGCGGGTACGGGTTGGACGCTGTATGCGCCGCTCTCTACGTCAGGGTCGGCCGGGCCTGCGGTCGACATGGTCATCTTCGCGATTCATCTCGCGGGCATCAGCTCCATTCTCGGCGCGATCAACTTCATCACGACCATCTTCAACATGCGCGCACCTGGCATGGTGATGCACAAAATGCCCCTGTTCGTGTGGGCAGTGCTGGTCACCGCGTTCATGCTGCTGTTCTCGCTTCCGGTGCTCGCCGGCGCGATCACGATGCTTCTCACCGACCGGAACTTCAGCACGGCGTTCTTCGACGCTGCCGGCGGCGGAAACGTCGTGCTCTACCAGCACCTCTTCTGGTTTTTTGGGCATCCCGAAGTCTACATCATGATCATCCCGGGATTCGGGATCATCAGCCAGGTCGTCTCAACGTTCAGCCGCAAGCCGGTCTTCGGCTATCTCGGCATGGTCTATGCAATGGTTGCGATCGGCGTGATTGGGTTCATCGTCTGGGCGCATCACATGTTTGTCACCGGCATGGACGTCGATGAGAAGATGTACTTCACTGCGGCGAGCATGGTCATCGCCGTCCCCACGGGCGTCAAGGTATTCTCCTGGATCGCAACCATGTGGGGCGGATCGATAACCTTCGAAACACCAATGCTTTTTGCGATCGGCTTCGTATTCCTGTTCACGATCGGGGGAGTAACCGGAGTCGTGCTCGCCAATGGCGGCGTCGACACCTACATGACCGATACCTACTATGTGGTGGCCCACTTCCACTATGTGCTGAGCCTGGGCGCGGTGTTCGCGATCTTCGCGGGTTTCTATTACTGGTTGCCCAAGATGAGCGGCCGCATGTACAATGAGCTGCTCGGCAAGCTGCACTTCTTCATCATGTTCATCGGCGTGAACATCATCTTCTTCCCGATGCACTTTCTCGGGCTCGACGGGATGCCGCGCCGAATCCCCGACTACACGCCGGCGTTCGCTTACTGGAACTACGTCGAAACGATCGGCTACATGATCACCATCGCCGGCGTCGCCCTGTTCTTCGTCAACCTGTTCTGGTCGCTGGCCGCGGGCAGGAAGGCGCCGGACAATCCATGGGGCGCGGGCGCCACAACGCTCGAATGGACTCTGCCGAGCCCGCCGCCGTTCCACCAATTCTCGACGCTCCCGAAGATCGATTGAGCTGGTCCGCAGTTTGTGCCCCCGCGGTCGCCGTCACGAATGGAAAGAGAGATTACAAGGATGCCGAACGATGTTCCTTATTCGCGTAAATTGGGGCCGCTGACGCCATTTGTCGGCGAATGGGAAGGCGATTCCGGGGTCGACCGCTCGTACCACAACAAGGACGACTGGACGACCGAGACGACCTATTTCGAAAAGGCCTCATTCAAACCGATCCCTGTCCAGGAGAACGGACAACAGGTATTGTGGGGGCTCATCTACAACATGACCGCCTGGCGCCACGGCGAGGAGGCGATGGATCCGTTTCACGACGAGGTGGGCTTTCTCCTGTGGGACAAGGGCCACCGTCAGGTCATGCGCAACGTCGTGTTCGGACGCGGAATCGCGATCCTCGCAGGCAGCACCGCGGAACCGCACGACAAGGTGCTGCGGTTCGACGCCAAGCCGGGCGAACCCTGCTACGGCGTTCTTCAGAACAAGTACCTCCTCGAGCGCGCGGAAATCCGCGACTTCAAGAGCGAGTTCACGGTCAATGACGATGGAACGCTCAGCTACACGTCCGACCTGCTGCTGAAACTGGCTGCCACGGGCGAAGAGATGCACCACACCGACAAGAATACGCTTCGCCGCGTCAAGCGCTTCCATCCGAGCGCAGAGGCGATCTGACAGGCCAGAGGCCCTCGTTCCGCGGCACGCTCCTGAGGCAAAGGAGCGGCTTCGCGATCTCGCACCTGCCGGCACAATTTGCCCCAAGGAACCTCCGAAAGCCTCGCCATGCAAAGCCCGAATTTAACGTGCATTTTCTTGCTTGAAAGAGGCAATTATATTCGTTTGCATGTTGTTTGCCGCATCCCCATGTGAAGGATTGCTCCTGGAGCATCCGAACCCCCAAGCTCCAGGGCTGAAGGAGATCGGACATGAAACTGGGCAGCCAGATGGATTATTCGGGAGCGCGTCGATATGCGCCGGATCCTCCCTCCTCTGAAGAGGGAAGCAGGCTCAAGCGTCTTGGCGGACGGCTCGCAGCCTGGACCAAGAAGAAGCTGGACCTGGCACTCAGGCCCAGTGCCGAACAGGCAGTCGAGACGATGTGGTTTGCAGAGGGGAAGGGAAAAAATTTCTCTCTCCTCGGGGCCGAATATGACAGGAGGCCGCGCCGCGCGGTTGCGCCCTGCCCGTTCCCTGAAGCCGAGGTTCGAACTCGCCGGCCCACCGGCTATCGGACCGATGCCAAATGAGCCGGAGTCTGGTCCCGGCGATTGGCTTGCGCGGCCGCAGGTCGGAACGAGCTTCTTCAAGAGCTCTCGACTGCCCGCGGCCGCTCCTGAAGTTTCAAAGATAGTCTCTTTACCGGAATGACACGCCGTGACCGAGAATCTCCAGCAAGCGCCCGCCCGATCGCAGTGCGAAGTGCCGGAAGGACATTTCCGGCGAACCATGGGTTCCCTTCTTCCCACAATCTCGATCTCCACGACGGATGCGGAAGCACGAAATAGTCGGGCAGGTAATCGCGGAAGTTTTTTACCCGCGGCGCAATCGCTCCCGGTCCAAGGACATGCCGTTGAGCGTAGCTTCCGACAAGCAAGGTGAGGCGTACCGCCGGGAGATATTGGAGGAGTTGATCGCGCCACAACTGGGCGCATTCCGTCCGCGGAGGAGCATCGCCGCCCGCCGAGCGACCGGGATAACAGAAGCCCATCGGCATGATGGCGACCCTCGCTTCGTCGTAGAATAGATCGGTCGACAAGCCCGTCCATTCTCGCAACCTGTCTCCGGATGCGTCGGAGAAAGGGACGCCCGTCTGATGGACCTTGGACCCGGGCGCCTGGCTCGCGATGAGAATGGTCGCGGTGGTCGACAATTGCAGGATCGGTCGCGGGCCGAGCGGCAGTGCGCCGGCACAAATGGTGCAAGCGCTGACCTTCGCAAGCAATGCATCGAGCGATTCCGATCCCCTCGTCTGATGAGCCCTCATCCACAATTCCCAAGCGACGCCGATTCCCTCGCTCGCGAACCATGATTGCCGCCAGTCGGCAAACGAATTTTATCAAGGCTTTCGAGCAAATCCTCTGATTTGACCGCGAGCGCCACGATCTCCCTCCGTCGCTTCTGCGGTGGGCCGCGCTTCCTAAGCATTGCTCGGCGATTATCTCGACCTGTTTCACGCCCTTGGCGTCGATTTGTCGATCTCGGCGGAACTTGCCGCCGTACGCCCGGCAGTCCTGCGCCTTGCCAAGACCTCGGGCGACGGCTGCGGTGTTCGACAAGGCCGGGATCGGGCTGCAGTTATTCCACGGCCGGGACGGCGTTTCGGTTTTTACGTATGGGGATGACGGCCGCGACTCGCGTAGGGCGGCATCATGCCTGACACATCGAGCGACACGAAGGTCGTGACCCGCGGCGAGCAGATGCTCGCGTTGCGGCGGCGGCGGATGGCTGCCTCCTACCCTTTCTTCCGCGGCGGCTTCCGGCCCTTCTTCTTCGCCGGCGCCGCCTGGGCGCTCATTGCGCTTTGCCTGTGGATCTGCTCGCTCCTCGGAGAAATCAATCTTCCAACCGCGCTCGAGGCGCTCGCCTGGCATCGGCACGAGATGCTATTCGGTTTCGTCGGGGCGGTGATCGCAGGGTTCCTTCTGACTGCTGTTCCCAACTGGACCGGGCGACTGCCGATCGCCGGATGGCCGCTCGCGGGCCTGTTCAGCCTGTGGGCGGCAGCGAGGCTGGCGGTGTTGTTCTCGGGAACAGTCTCGCTCTGGCTCGCTGCCCTGCTCGACGTCGGCTTCTTCTTCGTCCTGGGCCTGCTCGCCGCGCGCGAGGTGCTCGAGGCCAACAACCGCAACACGCCCATTGTCGGCATGATCCTGCTGTTCGGCGTGGCCGACGCACTCGACTATCTCGCCAACACCAACGCGATCCCGTGGCCGGACCTCGGCTGGCAGCTGGCAATCGCCCTCGTCGTTCTGTTGATCTCGCTCATCGGTGGGCGGATCATCCCGTCGTTCACGCGCAACTGGATGGTGAAGAGGGGAATGAAACAGGGCCTTCCGGCCCAGCCGGGGCGGTTCGACCTGTTCGTCATTGGCGCAACCGCAGTCGCATTGCTGTTCTGGCTCATCGGTCCGCCCGGGACGGTGACGGGGCTCGTGCTCATTGCTGCCGCCGCACTCCAGGCGGCCCGCTGGATGAGGTGGAGGGGGTGGCGCACCGTCGCCGATCCGCTCGTGCTGGTGCTCCATGTCGGCTATTTCTGGATTCCCGTCGGCCTCGGACTCCTTGGACTGAGCCTGACCGGGCTGGTGCCGCGAAGTGCGGCGATCCATGCACTCACCGCCGGCGCGATGGCGACCATGATTCTTGCCGTCATGACCCGGGCGAGCCTTGGCCACACCGCGCGCGAGCTGAAAGCGAACGGTGCGACCGTCGTCCTCTATCTGTTGGTGACAGCAGGCGCAGCCCTCCGCGTCGCCGCGTCGTTGAAGCTGATCGATTATGACATGGGGATCGACATCGCGGGCCTGGCCTGGGGCGGAGCCTTCCTTCTGTTCCTGATTGCCTATGCGCCCGTGCTGTGGCGCCCGCGCCTGGGGGAACAGGCCTGAGGGCACCTGAGCGGCGGCTCATGCAGAAGATCAGCGCGAAAGTCGGTGATCCTGATCACCATATCTTCGCCCCCGGGGGCGGACGCGAACGTGCAGGCCGCATCCGTTTCACTGATCGTGACGCTCCCGGCCAGCTGTCGAAGCGAGCCGCTTCGTTCAGGCCGGACCCTTTGCGTTCCTGGCCGCATCCTCGATCGCTCGGTCGATCAGCCTCAATGAGCGCGGACGGTCCTCCGCTTCAACACGCCGGCGGTACCGGGCGAGCCGCCGCTTGAGATCGGACGCCGCGCTTGAATCCTCTCCATCCGGAGCGCTGGGATCAAGATTATCCATCATCTCCAGGCGGGTAGCGATGAATGACTGCAGCTTGGATAAGTAAGTTTCCCTAAGGACGGACCACGCAATCCCGACTGCCATTGCGGCCGTGCATTGCTATGGGGCCGCTCATGGACCCGTCGTCTCCTGAACGGCCGCTCGAGGCGGAAGCGCATCTCCGATCGATCCTCGCCACCGTTCCTGATGCGATGGTGGTGATCGATGAGGCCGGCCTGATCCTGTCGTTCAGCGCGGCGGCCGAAAAGATGTTCGGCTATTCGGAGGACGAGGTGGTCGGAAAGAACGTCAAGCTGCTGATGCCATCGCCCGACCGGGAGCGCCACGACCAATATCTGGTCAACTATCTGACCACCGGCGTCCGCAAGATCATCGGCGTGGGACGGGTCACGACCGCGCTCCACCGCGACGGCAACACCTTTCCGATCGAACTCGCCGTCGGCGAAGCCTGGAACGGAGGCCATCGGATCTTCACCGGCTTCATCCGCGATCTGACCGAGCGGCAGCAGACCCTTCTTCGCCTCCAGGACCTGCAATCCGAACTCGCTCATGTCGGACGCGTCAGCGAGATGGGGACGCTCGCTTCATCGCTCGCCCATGAGCTCAACCAGCCGCTGACGGCCGTGGCGAGCTACTGCGAAAGTGCGCGCGACCTGCTGCAAACCAGCCCCGACGGCGAAACGCTCGAGATGCTGCGCGAGGCGCTGGACGAAGCGGCCAAGCAGTCGATCCGCGCCGGGCAGATCGTGCGCCGGCTTCGCGATTTCATGAGCCATGGCGAGACCGAGCGCCAGGTCGAGAGTCTTCAGCGCCTGATCAACGAGGCGAATGCCCTGGCGCTGGTGGGTTCGCGCGAGCACGGCATCGACGTGCAGGTCTCGCTCGATCCCCGGGCCGACCTGGTGTTCGTCGACCGCATCCAGGTTCAGCAGGTGCTCGTCAACCTGATCCGCAACGCAATCGACGCGATGATCGACGCCCCCCTCCGCAAGCTGTCGATCCGCACTTCCCGAGAAGACGGCATGACCCGCGTCACCGTGGAGGACACGGGCTCCGGCATCAGCGACACCATCGCCGATCAATTGTTCCAGCCGTTCGTCACCTCCAAGCAGAGCGGCATGGGCATCGGCCTGTCGATCTGCCGTACGATAGTCCAGGCGCACGGCGGACGCATCTGGTTCGAGCCGTGTCATAGCGGCGGCACCGCCTTTCATTTCACCTTGCCGTCGGGAGAAGCGAAGACATGAGCGACGAAGAGCTGCGCCTGGTCCACCTGGTCGACGACGACGAGGCGATCCGCCGCTCGGTCGGCTTCGCGCTCAAGACATCGGGTTTCCACGTGCGCGCTTATGAGAGCGGGGTCGAGTTTCTGAAATCCGCGGCGCACCTCGAGAACGGTTGCATCCTGCTCGACATTCGCATGCCCGGAATGGACGGGCTCGAAGTGCAGGCGACGCTGAGGGACAAGGGAATCACGCTCCCGGTGATCATCATGACCGGCCATGGCGATGTCAGCCTTGCGGTCCAGGCCATGAAGGCCGGCGCGGTCGACTTCATCGAGAAGCCGTTCGAGAAAGCAGTGCTCCTCGCGGCGATCGAGCACGGGATCGAGCGTCTCAAGCGATCGGCAGCGGAGGTCGACGGCGCGGAGGAGGCGGCGGTGCGGCTCCAGGCGCTCACGACCCGCGAACGCGAGGTGCTCGACGGACTCGCTCGGGGCTTCCCCAACAAGACCATCGCTTACGACCTCGGGATCAGCCCGCGAACGGTCGAAATCCATCGCGCGAACCTCATGAGCAAGCTCGGCGTGAGGAGCCTGTCCGAGGCACTGCGAATCGCCTTCGCCGCGCAGGGCAAGTCGCCGCGTTAAGTAGGATTACGGATTCACTCGGCGCCTGCTCAACGGCCATTTCAGCGGACGTCCTGCCGAATGGAGTGACCAATGACCGCCCGCCACAAACCCGAAGTCCTCATCGCCCGCGACGAGATCGTCGCGGCTCCCGCGCTGCGGGCGTGCGACGACCAGAGCTTCGAGCTCCCCGGCCGCCTCTATGTCGCGATGGCGACCATGTTCGTCGGCTTTATCGCGGTGCTGGCCTTTTCCTTCCGCGGCAGTCACATGGCCGTCGCTTATGGCGTGATCTTCGCGTTCCTCGGCGCTTATTTCGCGATCCCGGCGATCTTTCCGCAGATGAAGCCTGAGGGCCGCACCAAAGCGCTCAGCTGGGCGGTGTTCCGGTACAAGGGTATCCAGACGGCCACGGGACGCGCGACCGCGACCGAGGCGACCGTCCTGGTGCTGCTCCTGCCGTTCCTAATCCTGTGCTTTGGAATCGCGATCGCGACCATCGCGTCGCTCGTTTGAACGTCTCCAGTCTCGCGCCGCCGGAAAGCTCGCCCCTCCGCTTCGCCAAGATCCCGGCGGCGCGGTTCACCCACCGATGGAGAAGGAAATGAATGCTCCGATTGTCGACCTAAGCGTACATCATGATCCCAAGGGCCTTTCCGACCGGATCGCCTTTGGCTTCACCAAGGCGCTTCGCTTCTGCGCGGATACCTTCTTCGCCAAGCGCTACGGCCATCGCGCGATCGTGCTCGAGACGGTGGCAGCGGTGCCCGGAATGGTCGGTGCGACGATCAACCACCTGAAGTGCCTCCGCCGGATGTGCGACGACAAGGGCTGGATCCGCACCCTCATGGACGAGGCGGAGAATGAGCGCATGCACCTGATGACCTTCATCGAGGTCGCGAAGCCGACTTTGTTCGAGCGGCTCGTGATCCTCGGCGTGCAATGGGTCTTCTACCTCGCCTTCTTCGGACTCTACCTGATCTCGTCGAAGACCGCGCACCGCATCGTCGGCTATTTCGAGGAAGAGGCGGTGCTTAGCTACACACTCTATCTCAAGGAAATCGACGAGGGCCGCAGCAGCAACGTGCCCGCGCCGGAGATCGCGAGGCGTTACTGGAACCTGCCGGAGGATGCGACCTTGCGCGATGTGGTGCTGGTGGTTCGCGCCGACGAGGCGCACCACCGCGACGTCAACCACGGTTTCGCGAACGAGCTCGGCGGCCTGCCTGTGGAACACGCCAGGATCGCTCCATCGCCCTATCATGAGACGGGGACCAAGCTTGCCGCGTGACAGCGGCCACGTGACGCAATAGCCGGCGATACAGCTGGACGAGCAGGGGGGCGAAATATGGCAACGCACGTAGAACAGCGGGATCTCTCCAAACCGTCGGTCGATCCCATCAGCGACATTCTGAAATGGGTTCTTCTGGTCGTCGCGATCATCTGTTTTGCGCTTCTCGGCTGGGCGACGGTGCTGACATACGAAAAGGCGCCCCCGCACCCGCAAGCTTTCACCGACAGCTCCGGCAACGTGATCATGTCGGCCGACGACATCGTCGCGGGCAAGGGAGGCTTTCAGAAGGCCGACTTGATGGATTACGGCAGCATCTACGGAATGGGGTCCTATTTCGGCGAGGATTACACCGCCTCGACGCTGGTCCGACTTGGCGTCCTCACGAAGCAAGGCCTGTCCGGTACCGCGGTCACGCCGCCGAACACCAAGGCGCCCGGCAACAAGTCGCTGGCGACGACCGGGCCCGCCGGAACACCATCGGTGGACACGACTCCGCCCGCGACCTCGCCCGCCGAAGCGCTTTCCGATGCCGCGGTCACGGCGCTGATGCAGAACCAGCTCCAGGGGATCGATCTAACCCAACAAAGGGTCGTTCTTCCGGATTCGGTCGCCCAGGCCGTTCGCCAGCTTCAGGGCGAGCTCTCGACCAAGCTCAATACCGTCAACCTGTCCGCGGGCTGGGTTCCCGCGAAAAGCCTCGACCCGGCGCTGCGCACGCAGACCGCGGATTTCATCATCTATTCCGCGATCACGACGGTGGCGCGGCGACCGGGCCATCCGAACACGTCGTGGACCGAGAACTGGCCGTATGAGCCCTCCGTCGGCAACACGCCGACGACCAACACCTTCCAGTGGACCTGGATCAGCTTCTGTTTCACCTTCTTCGCGATGGGGTTCGTGCTGTGGCTCTACCGGGCCTATCTCGATCATCCCGACGATGCGCCGAGAGAGACCGGCCTCGCGACCTATCGTGCGCTGACCCCGAGCCAGGTCAAGACTGGCAAATATTTCATCATCGTGGCGCTTATTTTCCTCGCCCAACAGGGCGCAGGCGCGATCATGGCGCACTCCTATTACGACCGGGAAACCTTCTACGGCGTCCAGCTCAACTACATCCTGCCGTACAATTTCCTCAGGAGCTTCCACCTCCAGGCGCCGATCATCTGGATCGGCCTCGGCTGGATCGCGAGCGGCCTGTTCATCGCCCCTGCCATTGCGGACGGGCGGGAGGCGAAAGGTCAGGGCTTCCTCGTCGACCTCCTGTTCTGGGTCTCCTTGTTCGTCGTCGCGGCTGCGCTCCTCGGCAACTATCTCGGAATCCAGGGCGTGATCCACCAGGGGTGGTTCTGGTTCGGCAACCAGGGGTTGTCGTACATCGAGCTCGGCCGCTTCTGGCAAATCCTGTTCTTCGTCGCGCTGCTCAGTTGGAGCGGCCTGATGTTCCGGGCGCTGTGGCCGAGCCGCGACACACTGATCGAGGCAACGAGGCAGTTCTGGACCGGGAAAATCCGGCTGGAGCATCTGATCTGGGCAGCGACCATCAATGTCGCGGTTCTTTATATCTTCGGAATGATCCCCCTGACGGGCATCGAGAAGTCGTTCACCATCACCGACTTCTGGCGCTGGTGGGTCGTGCACCTGTGGGTCGAGCAGTCGTTCGAGTTCTTCGCGGTGGCGATGAGCGCCTATTTGCTGATGTCGCTCGGGCTGGTATCGCGGAAGCTCGCCGAGCGATCGGTCTATCTCGAGCTCATCCTGATCTTCCTTGGCGGGGTGCTCGGGACAGGACACCACCTCTACTGGGGCGGAGGCCCGAGCATGTGGGTGCCGTTGGGCTCGATGTTCTCGTTCATCGAGGTCCTCCCGCTTGTGCTGCTGATCCTCGAAGCGATTTCGCAGCACCGCCTCATCAAGGGCGCCGCAACGTTCGATTACGGCCTGGCTTACCTCTACATCCTGGGCTCGGCCTTCTGGAATTTCGTCGGCGCGGGCGTCTTCGGCGGCGGCACGCTCAATGCGCCGCTGGTCAATTATTACGAGCATGGCACCTTCCTGACGCTCAATCACGCGCACACCTCGCTGTTCGGCGCCTTTGGATTGCTCGCGCTCGGGCTGATCTACTTCTGCCTGCGCTACCGCGCCGGACCGGATGCCAAGTTCAGCGAGGCTCCCGGACGGATTGCCTTCTGGTGCTACAACCTGGGCCTCGTGATGTGGATCTTCCTCCACTTCTTCCCGATCGGTTGGCCACAGCTCAACGCGGTCTATGAGCACGGCTACGCCTGGGCGCGCAGCCAGGCTTTCTACGACCAGACGCGGTTCTGGCAGTGGATGCGCCTGCCCGGCGACGTCGTCTTCTCGATCGGCACGCTGATCATGTGCTGGGACTTCCTCGTGAAGCTGATGAAGCCTAGCGGAAAGGGCATGCAGAAGACCGGACGCCCCGAGATTCAGTCCGCCGAATAATTGCCTTCCATCGGGCGACCGCAGACATCGACATGATCGCCCGCTCGGCAAGGAGCTCTCGCGACTAGGTACTTCTCCTTAAGTGAAGCGACGCTCTTGCTGCGTTATGCGAGCTATTCTCAACAAAGAGAGTCGCAATGAGAAGGAAAAGAGCCGTGGGTGCGGGTTGCGACGCGCGGGACGTCGCAGCCCTGTGGCCCTCCTCCCCCCGCTGGCCGGTTTCCCTTTTGCCTGAGATCACACCCGGGTCCGATCGCTCGGAGGTGCGCTGATGGCTCTCCATCATCTTCTCCCGGCCGAAAAGATCCGTCTCACCGCAGCTGCAGCTGACCCTGCGGCAGATCCTGATTCAAGGACATGGGCGCTGGTGAAGACCGACGCCTTCGAGGCCGTCCAGCTCGTGCTTCGTGCGGGCGATGAGATCTCGCCGCATGCGGTGCCAGGCCATGCGACGATCCACTGTCTCGAGGGCCGGGCCATCCTCCAGACCGATAAGCGGATCGAGCTTACAGCGGGCGACTGGCTCTATCTCGACCGCGGCCAACGCCATTCCGTCTCCGCGATCGAAGATGCTGCGCTGCTGGTGACCATCTTGTTCGGGTGAAACGCGACCGGACGGCAAACAACCGGCAAAGGACCGCGAGCTAGAATGCTGATCAGGGTCGAAGTCACACCCAACCCGGCGGCCAGGCGCTTCCTGCTTCAGCGGCCGCTGCCGCTCCGGGAGCCGATGGCCTTCAGCCGTTCGAACGAGCGTCGGCCGCCCCTGGTCGAGCGGCTGCTGAAGATTCAGGGCGTCACGGACCTATTGTTCGCGAGCGAGTTCATCTCGGTCAGCAGCGATGTGACTGCAGAGCCATGGCCCGATCTGCAATTCGCGATCGTCGGCGAGATCATCGAAGGGCTTGCACACGGCGAAGACGCCGAACTCGATCGTTGGATCGAACAGCAGCTGAGCTCCGGCGACCCAGTCGAGCAGCAGATCGCGGACCTGCTTCGGTCGCGCATCGCGCCGAGGGTTGCTCGCGACGGCGGAAGCATCACTTTATTGAGCTACGGCGACGGCGTCGCCACCGTCGAGATGCGCGGTGCTTGCGGTGGCTGCCCGTCGGCCATGATGACCTTGAAGCGCACGGTCGAGACGACGCTCAAACATTATATCCCGGAGCTGCAGCGGGTGGAGGCGTCGCTTCAGGCTGACTCGAAGAAACCGTTCTGGAAATCCATGCTCGAAGCGCGGGGCGCGAGGTTCCGCAATGGCTGAATGGGAGGCAACCACCTGCCCCGCCGCTTCAACTGCCGAGCGCGGCAAACTGGGCGCGGCGCACGGACGGCCGGCGTCAACTCATTGCAACCGCCTTCCCGCCATGGAGATCGAATGGCGCATACGATCCATCGGGACTCCGGCACTTCCGGGGCGTATGATCTCGCTCGTTGATCGCCACGCACTGCAGCGGAAGACGTGCATGAGTCGCAAACAGCAGAATGCTGCGCACAACGAGGATGCGCAGACCGCGGCAAGGAGGATCAATCGCCGCGAGCAATCGCTCGACGAGGCCCTCGAGGCGTCCTTTCCGGCAAGCGATCCGCCCGCGGTGCTGGCTCCCCATTCCTCCGAAAGATGAGGGAATATCCGGTCGAGCGCGGCGATGATCCGCGGCCTTGATTACCCGCAAAAGCCCGGCTCATTCGTCAGGAATCACAAGGCTTGATCTGGCGTGGACTGGCGCGAAGATCTGTATCAGCTGGCCCCATTTTGACGGACACGAGCGCCCAATCAGGATCATGCGCGTGGAGACATCGCCCGCAGAGCACTGAGTTTCATGGCGGGAACCCATCGTGTCCGCTTCGCATCCACCATAGAGATGCTCCGTTCGACTCGCGCCGGTCGATTGTCTTTTGCCGGGAAATGGCCGACCCTGGGGTGGGGAAGCGAAATTCGTGACGAGGATTTCAAGCGCATTCCGCAAGCTGCCACGCGATCGCCCGGCCTTGGGCGTCGCAGTAGGCGCCGGTTTCTTCGCCCTCGCATCGACCCTCCGCTGGCTCCTGGGCGGGATCAGCGAGGGCTTTGGACCGATGACCTTCCTGCCCGCGATCCTGCTGTCAGGCCTGTTCGGTGGAATCCGCATTGGCATCGCGGTCGCACTCGTCTGCACCTTTGTTGCCTGGGTGATGTTCTTCCCGCCCTACGGCACGTTCATCCTCGACACAGCGCAGATCGTCACCATGGTCGTATTTGTCGTGACCGCGGTGCTTGAGCTGTATGTCATCCGCACCCTTAACGTCGCCATCGACGAATTGTCGGAGGCGCGCGAACGTTCGAACGTGCTGTTCAGAGAATTGCAGCATCGCGTTGCGAACAACCTCCAGTTCGTGGCCGCGGTACTGATGCGGCGCAGAAAGCTGCTCAAGTCCCATCCCGTCTGCGCCGAAGCGCTGGAATCGGCGCAGACGCGCCTCGAGACGATGTCCCGGGTGCATCGGCGGCTGCACGATCCGAAATCCCTCGATCAGCCCTTGCAAACCTATCTCGAGGCTTTGTGCGCAGATTTGATCAACGCGAGCGATACACCCGAGGTCCGCCTGACGGTCGACAGTCCGGCCATGGCCTTGAGCCTCAATGGCCTGATGTCCTTGTCATTGATTGTCGCGGAGCTCGTGACCAACAGCCTGAAGCATGCATTCGCTGATCGCACGGACGGACGGATTGCCATCACAATTGGCGCCCACCGCGGCGGCTATACCTTGTCGGTCGCGGACGACGGGCCCGGCCTGCCGAAGGATTTTGGAAAAACCAAAAAGAACAGCCTCGGCCAGGGAATTCTCCACAGCCTGGCGGACCAGCTCCACGGCACGCTGGCTTTTGAATCCGGCCCAGGAACGATCGCAAGACTCACCTTCCGCACCTGATGATCCGTCAGCGTCCGCTTTCCGCCCGTTGCGGGCATCAATTGGCGGGCTTCGGCTTTGCCCTTTTCTCTTCTTCGAGCCTGCCAAGCAGTTCCTCGAATGAGCCCGGGCCGAGCGGGAATGCGTAGTGGAGAAACCGCCCCATCTGCTCGCGGTCATTGGCCGCCGGGAATCCGCCTATGAGTTCACGGGTCATCGAATCCGTTCCAGGAAACTTAACTCAGATCAGCGCCTGTAGTGCCTGCGATTACGCGGGTGGAATGTGTTTTCTGCCCGGGCGGCGCGCTCGCCCGAAAGACCGGCGCTAGGCAGTCGGTGGGACTGGCGTAAATCGTCGTGAAATCGTGCGTCGATCTTCCAGCCAATCCTCGATCATCGTCGCGATACGCGGGGCGGCGCGGCCGTCGCCGTAGGGGAAGCAGGGTCTCGCCATTCGTGCGAGCGCTTCCCGATCCTTCAACAATCGCTGCGCTTCGCGAATGATGATCCTGGCATCGGTTCCCACGAGCAGCGCATTGCCGGCGGCGATACCTTCGGGCCGTTCGGTCTTTTCACGAAGCACGAGGAGCGGGACGCCGAGCACCGGCGCTTCCTCCTGGATGCCGCCGGAATCGCTGAGGATCAGGTCCGCCTGGCGCATGCGCTCGAGCAATTCGCGATGGCCGCAAGGGGCAAGCAACGTGATCCTCGCGACCCCGTCGAGCAAGGCTCCGATGGCCGCGGCAATATGCGGGTTCGGATGAAGGACGAAGTCGATCTGCGCGGCAGTGGCGATTTGGCGGAGAGCAGCCGCAATCGACTCCAACCCCTCGCCCCAGCTTTCGCGTCGATGGCAGGTGACGAGAAGCTGAGGGAGCGCACGCGGAGCCCGGCGCTTGGGCAGCGCGGGTTCGATCGCCAGCAGCGCGTCGATGCCGGTGTTGCCGGTTACGTGCACTTCGCCGGGCACCTGCTCGGCGCGGAGATTGCGGGCAGCGAGTTCGGTCGGCGCGAACAGCAAGTCCGCCTCGGCGTCGATCGCTGTTCGATACTCCTCCTCGGGCCACGGCAGCAGCGGGTCGTTGGTCCTGAGGCCGGCTTCGACATGGGCAATCGGAACGCCTGCAGTGAAGCCTGCAAGAGCCGCCCCGAGCGCGCTCGCCGTATCTCCTTGGACGACAAGCAGGTCGGGGCCGGCACTCAGCGCGGGCAGGAGCGCAAGCGTCACCGCGCGGACGTGGCGGTGCGGATCCTCCTCACCGCGGCAGCCGAGCCGAATTAATGGGTAGGATGAAAGCCCATAGTCTTCCGGATCGAGGTCCGGATGCTGGCCCGTAAAGATGAGTGTCGGCATCAGCCCGCGCTGGCGAAGCGCATAGGCGACGGGTGCAAGCTTGATGGCTTCAGGCCTGGTCCCGACGACGAGCCAAATGTCCGCGAATGGCAGCCTTCCCCCTAGCTCGGCAGGGGCAATCTGCCTTGGCTAGACGGCGACTTCAACCCAGGCTGCGGGCCTATCGGAAATTGTCGGCATAGGCCTGGATCTTGAGCCGCACCGGCGGGGCGGGGAGCACGTGGAAATCCAGACCGTGCTTCTCGCAATAAGAGATCGCCGCCTCCTTGGTCGGGAAGATCATCCGGACTTGCGGATTGGTGTCGCCAGAGCCGTTCCAGCCAGTCAGCGGGTCGGGCCTGTGACCTTCCCGACGCTCGAACTCGAGAAGCCATTTCCCGGCGTTGGCCTTACCCGACTGGGTGGTCTTGCGTTCGAGCTCGGTGATGCGGGCCGTCGTCATCCTCGCTCCGAGTGGCAAAGTGCGGACTTGTAATCAAGAGTGCGCCTCTATTTGCCCGAGGGCGCGCCGAGATAGCGATCGAACCAGGCTACCGTCCGCCGGCGCGCATCCAGCGCGTGTTCGGGCTCACGGATTCCGTGTCCCTCGCCCGGGTAGATCACGAGGCTCACGGGAACGTTCATTGCCTTCAGCGCATGCCAATATTCGATGGACTGCGTCGGCGGCACCTCGATGTCGCGTTCGCCTGCGAAAATGAATGTGGGGGTCTTCGCATTCTTGATCGTGCGGATGGCCGAGGCGGCCCAATAAGGCGCTGCATCGTCGTATAGCGACTTCCCGAAATAAGGGATCATCCACTTGTCGATCCCATTCGTGCCGTAATAGCTAAGCCAGTCCGAAAGGCCTCCGCCGACGACGATGGCCTTGAACCGATCGGTCTGTGTGTTCGCCCACATCCCCATAAAGCCGCCATAGCTGTAGCCCATCAGCCCCAGGCGATTGTCGTCGATCGGCGCCGCGCGCTCGGCCGCATCCACGCCGGCGAGGATGTCCTTGAGGTCGCCGCCGCCGAAATCGCGAATGTTCGCGCGGGTAAAGGCTTCGCCCTGACCGTAGCTGCCTCGCGGATTCGGCAGGAAGAGATAGTATCCAGCGCGCGCGAGATCGGCATTGGTCCCTTCCCACACGAACCTCGCACTGTTCGCCGCGGCGGGACCGCCGTGGACGTTGGTGACCATCGGCGCCTTTGCAGCGATGGTAGTGAGCGGCGCGAGCAGCCACCCTTGAACCGTGAATGGCCCGCTCTGCCAGCTAAGGCTCTGCGCCCTCACGAGCGGCCGCCACGCGTCATTGTCGTGGGTGATTTTGCGGGGGCTGCCGGACGGCCCGGCGTAGATCGCAGGTGCGTGCTCGAAATCCTGCTCTTCGAATGCGACGCTGCGGCCATTCTCGGAGCGCGCAATTCTTGCATCCCCCGCCGAGATGGAAACCGGCGCCGACCAAATGGGCGGGCGGGGAACATTGGCGGCGCCAAACGGAACAATCGCGTCGCGGTCGCCGATCAGCGCCGAGGTCACGAGACCCGACTTGCCCCAGAGCAACGATGTGAACGTACCTCGGTAACCCGGCGTCCGGTCGACCGGTTCGCCGCCTGCGATCGGAACCGTGTAAACGTCGCCCCCGACCGACCCGAAGTCGCTCATGATTCCGCCGATGAAGGCGACCGTGCGTCCATCGGGTGACACACGCGGCTGATTCATCTGCATGTTGGGCGCGGCGATCCGCTGAACGGCCCCAGTCGACGCATCGATCCGGTCGAGCTCGGCGATCCACCAATTGTCGTCGCCATTGCCTAGCGCGGAGGTCGCGACGAATCCGCTTCCATCGGGAATCCAGTCGTATTCGTAAACGTAACGGTCGGCGGGTGAGACAAGCGCCAGGGCTCCGCCCGAGGCCGGCAGGATTGCAATCCGCTGCTCGTCATTCTGCTCGCCGATTTCGCCGACCTGCCGAACGCCGGCCTGGGTCGCACCTGCCTTCTTGCGCGCGCCGACCGTGACAAGCAGCGCAATCCGCCGTCCATCGGGTGAAAAGCGAGGAGCCTGCGCAATTCCGTCGATCCTGGTCAGCGCGACCGGCGCTCCCGCGCCGGCGACCATCAGCTGTGTGCTGCCGTTGCCCGATTCGAGAAACGCGAGTCGTCCGTCCGGGGCGAAGGTGAGGTTCGAATAATCGCAAGACGGACAGGGATCGAGGGTCGAAAGGACGGCTCCCGTCGAGGCGGAGCGGATGACGATCCGCCCATGCGGCGTGGCCGTGGAATCGGCCACGGAATCGCTTTCGATTGCCGCAACCCTGTCGCCGGATGGACTGAGCGCGATTGACCCATATTCGTGCAGCGTGGCGGCGCTTGCCGGAACCGACAGGATCGCGCCGAGCGCGGCGACCGTAAGACGCATGAAAACAACCTCTCAACCCACCTCGATTTGCGATGCGATAAGGCGCGCCCTCGGCTTGGAAATCAATAAGCGCGGGCGACCGCGAACTCGGCTGCTTCGACCAGCGCGGACTTCGCTTTGCTTGCTGCGAACGGGCCGAGCGCGTCGATCGCTCGGCGACCGTACTGGCGCGCGCGTTCGATTGTGTCGGCGAGCGCATCGGTGGACTTGAGAAGCGCCGTTGCGTGGGCGAGGTCCTCGTCCGACGCGCGCTCGCCAGCAATCGCCGAGCGCCAGAACGAGCGGTCCGCCTCGCTCGCTCGCGAATAAGCGAGGATCACGGGTAGCGTCATCTTCCCGTCGCGGAAATCGTCGCCGACGCCCTTGCCCATGGTTGCTTCGTCTGACGCATAATCGATGACATCATCGCTGAGCTGGAAGGCGATTCCGAGGTTGCGGCCGTAGCATTCGAGCGCGAGCTCGGCTTCCTCGCTCGCCTCGGCGACGACGGGCGATACGCGGCACGCGGCCGCGAACAAGGCCGCCGTTTTGGCCGCGATGATCTGCAGATAATGATCTTCGTCGGTCTCGATCCGGCGCTGCGCGGTGAGCTGCTCGACCTCGCCTTCCGCGATGACCGCGGACGCGTGGCTGAGAATCTTCAGCACGCGAAGGCTTCCGTCCTCGACCATCAGCTCGAACGCGCGGCTGAACAGGAAATCGCCGACCAGGACGCTCGCCGAATTGCCCCAGATGATGTTCGCCGTCCGCTTGCCGCGGCGCATTCCGGAGCCGTCGACGACATCGTCGTGGAGGAGCGTCGCAGTATGGATGAACTCGACGGCGGCGGCGAGCTTGTGATGACGCGTTCCGGGGTAGCCGAGCAGGCTGGCGCAGGCCAGCGTCAGCATCGGCCGCATCCGCTTGCCGCCGCCGGCGATCAGATGTCCCGCAAGCTCGGGGATGAGAGCAACCTTGCTTTGCATGCGCTCGAGGATGACCGCGTTGACTCCGTTCATGTCGGCGGCGACGAGCGCCATCAGCCCGTCGAGCGAGGACGAACGGTCAGCGGTCAGGGGAAGGATTGTCGCGGCCACGGCGCGCGCTTAGGCGCTGCCGCTGAACCGGGCAACAACCCGTCAGCGCAATGGGATGCTCCAGTGGCGCCCCCCGCTGGCATCCGGCTTTTCCTGGCTGCAAAGTCGGCGCCAGAACGCATCACACCCTGAGCGCTGCCGCGGCCTCGGCGTCGCGCTTCAGGTTGCGGGCGAGCTGGGCGAGGCCGTTGAGGTACTGGGGTGGGCAGTGGACGTCGCGGTAGTCCAGCGCAGCGGCGGCGCGGAGGGTCCAGAACGGGTCGATCAAGTGCGGCCTCGCCAGCGCCACCAGGTCCGCGCGGCCGGCGGCAAGGATCGAATTGGCGTGGTCGGGCTCGTAGATGTTGCCGACCGCCATGGTCGCGAGCCTGCCCTCGTTGCGGACGCGGTCGCTGAAGGGGGTCTGGAACATCCGGCCGTAGACCGGCTGCTGGCCCGCCCAGGTCTGCCCCGCGGACACGTCAATCAGGTCCGCGCCTTCTCGCGCGAAGGCTTCGCCGATCTCGACCGCGTCCTCGGGCGTGATGCCCTCGTCGCCGGCCCAGTCGGTCGCCGAGATTCGGACCGACATCGGCCGGTCGCCCGGCCACGCCTCGCGCATCGCGGCGAAGACTTCGAGCGGATAGCGGAGCCGGTTCTCGAGGGAGCCGCCATAGTCGTCGGTGCGCCTGTTCTGCAGCGGGCTGATGAATCCGGCGAGCAAATAGCCGTGGGCGGCGTGGAGCTCGACCATGTCGAAGCCCGCCTCGACACCCATGCGCACCGCGGCGACGAACTGGTCTCGCACCGCGTCCATGTCGGCGCGGGTCATCGGCGTCGGCACCTGGTTGGCCGCCGACCAGCGCACGTCGCTTGCTGCAATCACCGGCCAATTGCCCTCGTCGAGCGGGACGTCGTTGCCTTCCCACCCGACCCTGGTCGACCCCTTGCCGCCGGAATGGCCGAGCTGGAGGCAGATCTTCGCCTTCGAGTTGGCATGGACGAAATCGACGATCCGCTTCCACGCGGCGACGTGACCGGCGTTCCACATGCCGGTGCAACCGGGGCTGATGCGGCCCTCGGGCGAAACGCAGGTCATCTCGGTGAAGACCAGCCCCGCGCCGCCGAGCGCGCGCTCGCCGTAATGGACGAAGTGGAAGTCGTTCGGCACGCCGTCCACCGCCGAATACATGTCCATCGGCGAGACGACGATGCGGTTTTCGACCTTCATTTCGCGCAGCTTGAAGGGGGCGAACATCGGCGGCGCGGTTGTATTCGACTTGCCCGCCGTCGCGCGCTTCCAGAACCAGCGTTCGACCGTCTCCAGCCATTCGCGGTCGCGCAGCCGCAAATTTTCGTGGCTGATCCGCTGGCTGCGCGTGAGCAGCGAGTAAGCGAACTGCAGCGGCTCGAAATGGGTGTAGCGCTCGAGTGTCTCGAACCATTCGGTCGAATTGCGTGCGCTGTTCTGGAGCTTGAGCACTTCGAGGCTGCGCTCCGCCTGATATTCGTCGAGCGCGGCTTCGAGGGACAGCGTTCCTCCCTCCCGCGAAGCGGTGGGGAGGGGAACCGCCGAAGGCGGTGGAGGGGTGACTGACTCGGCGCTCACGGACGCCTCTCGCGTCCGATCTCGCGCAATCGGCATGCCTCCGGCATGCCGCGCACTTCGATCCCCTCCACCATGCTCCGCATGGTCCCCTTCCCCATCGCTCTGCGATGGGGAGGAAACGCGCGTCAGCACATTCGCCAACTTAATCGCATCCTCGAGAGCGAGCTTGCTGCCGCTGCCGATCGAGAAATGCGCCGTATGCGCGGCGTCGCCGAGGAGGATGGTGTTGCCGCTGGTCCAGCGTTCGCACTTGATGCGGCGGAAGTTGAGCCAGGCCGCGCTTCCGACCAGGTGCGATGCGTTCGACTGCAGCTTATGCCCGTCGAGGTACTTGGCGAACAGCCGCTCGCACGCGGCGATGCTCTCCTGCTGCGACATTTTGTCGAAGCCGAAGTTGCGCCAGGTTTCCTCCGAACATTCGACGATGAAGGTCGAGCAATCGGGCGCGAAGCGGTAGGCGTGCGCCCAGATCCAGCCGTGCTCGGTCTCCTCGAAGGCGAAGGTGAAGGCGTCGAAGACCTTGGTCGTGCCGAGCCAGACGAACTTGTTGGCGCGGACGTCAATGTCGACTCCGAACGCTTGCGGGTCCGCGTCGCGGAAGCGCGAATTGGCGCCGTCGGAGGCGATGACGAGATCGTAGTTCCGCCACTTCGAATCGGCAGGATCGCACTCTGCTTCGAAGTGCAGCACGACCCCGAGTTCGCGCGCGCGGTTCTGCAATATTTCGAGCAGGCGTTTGCGGCCGATGCCGATGAAGCCGTGCCCGCCCGACGTGATCGTCTCACCTTTGAAATGGACGTCGATGTCGTCCCAGTGCGCGAACTCGCTGGTGATCGCCTCAGCGGAGACCAGATCGTTGGCGGTGATGTTCTCGACCGTGAGGTCGGAAAAGACCACGCCCCAGCCGAAGGTCACGCCCGGCGGATTGCGCTCGAACAGCTCGACCTCATGGCGCGCATCGCGCAGCTTCATCGAGATGGCGAAATAGAGCCCGGCCGGCCCGCCGCCGATGCAGGCGATCTTCATGCCGCTCGCCCGCGAATGTTCACAATGTTCACAGTCTCACGCGTGCGTGCGCGCACGCGCGCGCAACGTTGGCGCGACAGGTTCAATGAGATCGGCGCGAAACGGCGGCAGCGCATTGCCGCAGCATTGCACAGCAGCGCGCCTGTAGGACAGACCTTTGCCTCAGCTTCGCGAATCGACCCCGCGAATGAACGCGCCGACGAGAGTGTTGAACTCGTTCGCGCGCTCGAGGTTGGAGATGTGGCCGGCGCCTTCGATCGGCTCGTACCGTGAACCGGGGATCAGGTGCGCGAGCTCGCGTGAGAGGACGGGCGGCGTGACCTTGTCGTCGGTGCCGCAGAGGACGAGCGTCGGGGCGCGGATCGCTTCGGCGCGCTCGCGCTGGTCGGCGAGCCAGACGGCCTCGGCGCCGATCCGGTAGGCGGCGGGGTCGATTCGCGCCATCGTCTCGACCACTTCGCCGCGCACCGCCGGGTCAGCGGGCTGCGCGAGCAGGATGTCGACGCGCGATTCCGCGGCCGCGCGGAGGTTGTCTGCTGCCGCAAGCGAGCGCGCGTAGATCGCGCGTCCGTCCGGGTGCGCGGCGAAGCTGTCGGCGAGGACCAGCGAGGCGCAGCGGTCCGGGTCGGCATGGCTCATCGCGATCGCGACCACGCCGCCGAGCGACAGGCCGCAGACGTGCGCTCGGTCGATGCCGAGCTCGTGCATCGCCGAGAAGATCGCCGACGCATAATCCTCGCGCGTGGTACCCTCGGGCGCGGGGTCGCTTTCGCCATAGCCCGGATAGTCGAACGCGAGCGTTCGGCGCTCCTCACCGAAATGCTCGAGCTGCGGGCGCCACACCGACTTGTCCGACCCGACTCCGTGGAGCAATACGATCGGCAGCCGCTCGCCGGCGCCGGCTTCGGCATAGCCGAGCTCGTAGCCGTTACTCGTCGGTACGCGCGGCATTCTTGCCTCACTTCCGTCACCTGAACTCGTTTCAGGGTCCATTCCGGAGACCCGCTCATCCTACGAAGAAAATGGATGCTGAAACAAGTTCAGCATGACGGGCAATGGTTCGCGCGCTAGCTTTTCGCCATGGCTAAGATGACGGTGAACGGCGAAGCGGTGGAGTATCGGCTCGACGCCGCGACCCCGCTGCTTTGGGCGCTTCGCGATGCCTCGAACCTGACGGGCGCCAAGTACGGATGCGACAGCCGCGACTGCGGCGCTTGCACGGTCATCATCGACGGCCGAGCGGTGACCAGCTGCAGCGTCGCGCTTCGCGACCTCGAAGGCGCTCAGGTGACGACCATCGAAGGCTTGTCGGCCAACGGCTCGCACCCGGTGCAGCAGGCGTGGATTGCGGAACAGGCGACGATGTGCGGTTTTTGCGAACCGGGCTTCATCATGGCGATTGCAGCACTGCTGCAAGCCAGCCCCAATCCAAGCGACGAACAAATCGCGGCGCTCCCCAATCTCTGCCGCTGCGGCGCTTACGCCCGGATCAAGAAGGCGATCGCGCGGGCTGCACAGACGACGCCTGCGCCAAGCGCCCAAGCGCCAGGAACCACCGCGCAACATTTACAAAGATGAATATACGGCTCCGAAACGGTTCAGCCGCTGCTAAGATGACAAACAGTAGAGCTTCTGGCCAGTAATTCGAAAGGTCACTGTCATGCGTAAGTTTCTCATTGCCGTGTTGCTGGCCGGGGCCGCAGCAACGCCCGCGATCGCCGGTCATGACCCCGATCACCAGTCCAACGACAATCGCCAACAGGCCCACGAGGAGCACCAGCAGGCGCGCCAGGAGCGTCAGCAGGAGCGCGCCGAGCGTCCGCAGTTCACCGCTCCGCGCATGCAGGCTCCGCAGGCGCAGATGCGCCAGCAGGGCTTCAACGGCGGCGGACAGCAGCACGTCGAGGGTCAGCGCTTCGAAGGACGTCCGAATTTCGCCGGCAATGGTGGCGCGCATATGAATGCCGACGCCGGAGTGGCGGTCCAGGACAATGGCGTGAGGCGTTTCGAGGGCAATCCTCGGGTCCGGGCGGAACAGCAGCAGCAGGTCTATGCCGCCCCGGGTCCGCGCATGGTGACTGCGCCGCGCGACCGCGCTCGCGGCCAGCGCGTTCAGGGCGGCGACTTCCGCCAATCCGATCGCGCGCTCCCCGGCGTCATGCGCTCGCGCAACCCGCTCGTCGTCAGCAACGTGCCGCGTCCCGGCACCGAGCCGCCGCTTCGCGTTGACGGACGCCATCATCAGGTGAACTGGAACACCGATTGGCGCAACGATCGCCGCTACGACTGGCGCGACCGTCGCCGGCATCACCGGTCGCTATTCCACTTCGGGATCTTCATCGATCCGTTCGGCTGGGACTATCAACCCTTCTCGATCGGCTACCGGATGTGGCCGGAATATTACGGCAACCAGTATTGGATCGATCCGGGCATTTACGGACTGCCCTATCCGCCCCCCGGCGCGGTGTGGATCCGCTACTGGAACGACGCGATCCTGGTCGACACCTACAGCGGGACCGTCATCGACGTGATCCCCGGCTTCTTCTGGTAGACGCCGCCTGAGATTGCGAGCGGCCCTGTCCTTCCGGCGGTCCGTCGGGGCTTCCGCAGGGCAGGGCCCTCAGCGCGCTTTTTGGCCGGTATCCGCTTCGGCCAGGATCTTGGCCGCCTTGGGGCTCGTCCAGTCGAGGTCGCCGACGTAGCGCCACACTTCCTTGCCGTTCGAATCGAACAGGATCGAGGTCGGAAGCACCTCCGCCCCGAGCGCGGTGGCGACCTTCATCTTCGGGTCGCGATATTCGGGAATGTCGAGCTTGTGCAGCTTGAGGAAGGCCCGCACCGAAGCCTCGGGGGCCATGTCCTGGTTGATCGGAACGACCCAGAGGTCGGCCTTCTTCTCCTTCCCCAGCTTCTCGAGCGTTGGCAGCTCCTTGATGCACGGGATGCACCAGGTCGCCCACAGGTTGACCAGCGTCGGAACGCCCTTGAGGCCGGCGTAGCTGGTCATTGTGCCGTCGGGATCGGTGAACTGGACGTTCGGAAACGGCTGGCCCTTGTGGCTTCGGTCGAGCCCCGTGCCGCCCGCCTCGCTCGCGACCGGCACGTTCTGGCTTGCGGCCGGCTGGGGCGATTTGTGGCAGGCGGCGAGCGCGATCAGCGCGCAGGCGGCAATGAGAATGCGCATGCCCGCGCCGCTAGCCTAAGCGCCGGCGAACGGCTAGTCGGAAGCCATGAAGTTGACGCGCATCATTGCGGCGGCCGCGGTGCTGGCGGTCGGCTCATGCGGCCATGTCGCGGACCTCAAGCCCGCCGCGGGAGAGCATCTGCCGGTCAAGCCGCTGATGGCGCGAGAGACTCCGACCCCGCAGGAGCTTCTGACCAGGCCGGCCTACGCCAAGCCGGACCGCGTCGACGAGCTGGTCAAGCGCTCGGTGCCAAGGCCGCAGGACCCGTTCGACCTGCCGCCGCCGACCGGCGGAGCCGCGCCAGCGCAGCCGGCGGGGGTCGAGCCTCCGATCGTCGGCAACAACGCCACGTCCGTCACTCCCGGCGGCTGAATGGCGAAGCCAATCCGAAAGGCGGTTTTTCCCGTCGCGGGGCTCGGCACGCGCCTGCTCCCGGCGACCAAGAGCATCCCCAAGGAAATGGTCACGATCGTCGACCGGCCGCTGATCCAGTACGCGGTCGACGAGGCGCGTGAGGCGGGGATCGAGCAGCTGATCTTCGTCACCGGGCGCGGCAAGTCTGCGCTGGTCGACTATTTCGACCATGCCTACGAGCTCGAGGCGACGCTCAAGGCCAAGGGCAAGAGCCTCGACCCGCTCGAGCCGTCCAACGCCAGGTTCGGCGAGGTCGTCACCGTCCGCCAGCAGCAGCCGCTCGGCCTCGGCCACGCGGTCTGGTGCGCGCGCCACATCGTCGGCGACGAGCCGTTCGCGGTGCTTCTCCCCGACGAGCTGATGGTCGGCAGGCCCAACTGCCTCGCGCAGATGGTCGAGGCCTATGAGCAGGTCGGCGGCAACATCGTCGCCGCGCTCGAAGTGCCGGACAGCGAGACCCACAAATATGGCGTGATCGACCCCGGCGCGAGCGACGGCCGGCTGACCGAAATCCGGGGCATGATCGAAAAGCCCGCGCCCGGAACCGCGCCGTCGAACCTGATGCTGCCCGGCCGCTACATCCTCCAGCCCGAGGTGATGCGCGCGCTCGATGCTCAGGAGAAAGGCGCCGGCGGCGAAATCCAGCTGACCGACGGGATCGCGAGACTGATCGGGAAGCAGCCGGTCCACGCCTACCGCTTCGACGGCGAGCGCTACGACTGCGGAAGCGCGGCGGGGTTCGTGATCGCGAACGTAGCGATTGCACTACGACGGGAGGATGTAGCTCCGGCCGTCAATACCTTCCTGTCATCCTGAACTCGTTTCAGGATCCATTTTCGTGAAGATCGCTATTCGTCTCCGCAATGGATGCTGAAACAAGTTCAGCATGACGACTTGAAGTGCCGGTCCCCGCGCTACGGCTCCAGCTCGACATCCCAGTACAAATAGTCCCGCCAGCTCTCGTGCAGATAGTTGGGCGGGAAGGCCCGGCCGTGCTCCTGGAGCTGCCAGGTCGTGGGGCGGATCGGGTCGCGGTGGGGGTGCATGTGCGCTTCGCGCGGAGTCCGGCCGCCCTTCCTCAAGTTGCACGGGGCGCAGGCGGTCGCGACATTCTCCCACGTCGTGCGCCCGCCGTGCGCGCGTGGGACGACATGGTCGAACGTCAGCTCACGCGCCGATCCGCAATAGACGCAGCGGAATTTGTCGCGAAGGAACAGGTTGAACCGGGTGAACGCCGGATATTCGTTGGGCCGCACATATTCGCGAAGCGCGATGACGCTCGGAAGCTTCAGCGCCATGCTCGGCGAGTGAACTTCGCGGTCGTAATGGGCGACCACGTCGACCCTCTCCAGGAACATTGCCTTGATCGCCGTCTGCCACGGCCACAGCGAGAGCGGGTAATAGGACAAAGGCGTGTAATCGGCGTTGAGCACCAGCGCCGGGCAGCTTTCGGGATGGCGGATCAGCTCAGGATGGTACATTCGACAGCGACAAAGCCTTTCGTTCGGTTTCCGTTCCGAACTGCAGCTCCCCGGCCCGTCGCACGCGCCCCATTGAAGGGTCAGGAGGAGAGGGCATTCCGGCCCGCTTCCCTTCCGCCCAGCCGGGTGCCAAGCCGGCGTGACGTGCCTATGACAGCATTTCCGGCGCAGGGCGGTCAAGAGTCCATTCGGCAACAGTTCCTCCCTGCGAGCGAAGCTCGTGGGGAGGGGAACCGCCGACGGCGGTGGAGGGGTAACTGACTCGGCGCTCACGGACGACTCTGGCGTCCGATCTCGCGCAATCGGCATGCCCCCGGCATGCCGCGCACTTCGATCCCCTCCACCATGCTGCGCATGGTTCCCCTCCCCAGCTTTGCTGGGGAGGAAGTAAGTGATCGTCACCCGCTTCGCGCCGTCGCCGACGGGACGGCTGCACCTCGGACATGCATACAGTGCCGTTCTCGGCCACGCGCGCGCCCGCGGAGGCGGCGGCAAATTCCTCCTCCGCATCGAGGACCTCGACCAGACGCGCAGCAGGCCGGAGTATGTCGACGGCATAGTCGAGGACCTCGGCTGGCTCGGCCTCGACTGGGATGAACCGGTACTGGTGCAGTCGCAGCGAGGCCCGTCGTACGAAGAGCTGCTGAACCGACTGCGCGAGCGCGGACTCGTCTATCCCTGCTTCTGCACGCGAAGCGACATCGCGACCGCGCTCGAAGCGCCGCATGGCCTGGCGGCGCATTATCCCGGCACCTGCCGCGCCCTTGCCGATGATCCGGAGCGGCGCTCCCGCGAGGCGCACAGCTGGCGCCTCAACGTGAGCAAAGCGCTGGAGCTCAGCGGCCTTCCCTCATGGACAGAAATCGACGGCCGCACATTCGTTTCGAGCCGCGACGACTTTGACGACGTCATCCTCGCCCGAAAAGATGCGCCGGCCGCCTATCACCTCGCCTGTGTCGTCGATGACGCGGAAAGCCGAGTGACCCTCGTCACTCGCGCCGAGGACCTGCGCCCATCGACACCGATCCAGCGCCTGCTCCAAATACTCCTTGGCTTGCCCGAGCCGGCCTATTTGCACCACCCGCTCGTCGCCCACGCCGACGGCCGCCGCCTTGCCAAGCGCGACCGCGCACCAACGCTCGCCGCGATGCGCGAGAGCGGAGTCGACGGGCGCGCCCTCGCCGCCACCCTGCTCGCGGGCAAGCTACCGCTTGGTTTCATGCTTCTCGGCGCTTAAGGCGCTCCCCATGCGCTACGTCCTGCTCGTCCTTCTGCTCCTGGCGATGGCGGGCGTCGTCTACGTGCTCGTGCGCGGAGTCATCGCCATGGCGTCGGGAAAGGACCTGACCGGCGAGCAATCGCAGAAATGGATGCAGCGCCGTGTGCTGTTCCAGGCGCTCGCGATCGTCATCGTCATGCTCATCCTGTTCGTCGCCGGCGCGTCGCACTAGGCGGCACCGGCTTGGTCAGGCTCAACAAGATCTACACGCGGACCGGCGACGGCGGCGAAATGGGTCTCGCCGACGGGTCGCGCATTCCGAAGGAGCATCCGCTCGCTCGCGCGATCGGCGATGTCGACGAAGCCAACAGCGCGATCGGCGTGGCGCTTCTCGCGATCGACGACGAACAGGCGCTCTCGATGCTGACCGCGATCCAGAACGAATTGTTCGATCTGGGAGCGGACATCGCCACCCCGGCCGAGGATTTTAGTCCGAGCGAGACGGCGTTGCGTATTATCCAGGCGCAGATCGACCGCCTCGAACGCGAGATCGACCAGATGAACGAAAGCCTCGAGCCGCTTCGAAGCTTCATCCTTCCGGGCGGCGGCGGTGGAAGCGCCGAGCTTCACCTCGCGCGGGCCGCGGTCCGCCGCGCCGAGCGCAGCACGGTCGACGCCTCCCGGCACGTGCCCCTGAACCCGCTCGCGCGGATCTACCTCAACCGCCTGTCGGACCATCTGTTCGTGCTCGCCCGAAGCCTCGCCTCGGCGCGCGGCGGCGACGTGCTGTGGAAGCCCGGCGCTACGCGCGGGTAGCCTACGCGACAGAGCGGGCGTTTTCGTCTAAGGCCCGCCGCCCATGGCGACCCACGCTCGGCCAGCGCCCTCGGGCGACCTCGCCGCTCGCCTTTTCGCGACGCGGCGGCTGACGCTCGACCTTGCCGAGCCGCTGAGCGACGCCGACGCCACGATCCAGCCTTTCGCCGAAGCGTCGCCCGCCAAATGGCACCTCGCCCACACCACCTGGTTCTTCGAGAGCTTCGTGCTGCGCGACCATGCGCCTGGCTATCAGCCGTTCGACGAGCGCTGGGCCTATCTGTTCAACAGTTACTACGAGGCGGAAGGGCCGCGCCACGCCCGCCCGCGCCGGGGAATGCTCAGCCGCCCGTCGCTTGACGAGGTCCGCGCCTATCGAGCGCACGTCGATGAGGCGCTCGAACGCGTGCTTCCGTCGGTCCGGCCGTCGGCGCTCGAGCTGGTCGAGCTCGGAATCAAGCACGAGCAGCAGCATCAGGAGCTGTTGCTCACCGACATTCTCGCGACCTTCGCCGAGAATCCGCTGGAGCCTGCCTATGGCGAGCTTCCCCCGCCCGCCCGCTTCGCAGTCGAGCCGATGAGCTGGCACCGCGGGCGCGAGGGAATCGTCGAGATCGGCGCGGCGGCGGACCGCTTCGCGTTCGACTGCGAGCGGCCGCGTCATCGCGTGTTCCTCTCGCAGCATGAGCTCGCGAACCGCCGGGTCACGAACGGCGAATGGCGCGAATTCATCGACGACGGCGGCTACCGAACGCCTGGGCTGTGGCTCTCCGACGGCTGGGACTGGGTCCGCCGCGAAGGCATCGCCGAGCCGCTCTACTGGCGCGAGGACGAGACGGAGTTCACGCTCGGTGGCCGCCGCGAGATAGATGCCGCCGCGCCGGTCGCGCATGTGAGTTACTACGAAGCCGACGCCTTCGCCCGCTGGGCTGGAGCGCGGCTTCCGACCGAGGCCGAGTGGGAGGATTTCGCAGCTTCCGACGACCCGAACCTCGGCAACCAGCTCGACGAGGCCGGGGCGGTCGCACCACGCCCCCGCGGCGGAATCTTCGGCGACGTCTGGGAATGGACGCAGAGCGCCTTCGGTCCTTATCCCGGCTTCGCTCCAGCGGCGGGGGCGGTCGGCGAGTACAACGGCAAGTTCATGAGCGGGCAGCTGGTCCTGAAGGGCGCGAGCTGCGCCACGCCGCGCGGGCACAGCCGAGCCTCCTACCGCAACTTCTTTCCGCCGCACGCGCGCTGGCAATTCACAGGGGTGCGCCTTGCTCGCGACTGTTGACCGCCAGACCGAAGCCTTCCGCGCCGACGTGCTCGCGGGCCTCTCCGCACCGATCCGAGCCATTCCGGCGCGCTGGCTCTACGACCGTCGCGGCTCCGAGCTGTTCGACGAGATCACCCGGCTCCATTCCTATTACCCGACCAACGCCGAGACGGGACTCCTGCGCGACATCATGCCGGAGGTCGCCGCGCGCGTGCCGGAGGGCGCGGCGGTGGTCGAGTTCGGCGCAGGCTCGGCCACCAAGACTCCGATTCTGCTCGAAGCCATCTCACCCGAGGCCTACGTGCCAGTCGACATTTCCGGCGATTATCTCGAGCAGAGCGCGAGCGAGCTTCAGCAGCGTTTCCCCGCGCTCTCGGTCATTCCGGTCGTCGCCGACTTCGCTCGGCCGTTCGGCCTTCCGGGCGGAATCGAGCCTCTCCCGAAGCTCGGCTTCTTCCCCGGCTCGACCATCGGCAATTTCGTTCCGTGGAGCGCGACCGACCTGCTGCGCAATTTCCGGGATCTGCTCGGCCCCGGCGCCCAGCTCCTGATTGGCATGGATCGCGTGAAGCCGGTCGAGCGGCTGCTCGCTGCTTACGACGAACCGCAAGGCGTGACCGCCGAGTTCAACCTCAACCTCCTAAGGCGGATCAACCGCGAGCTCGATGGCGACATCCCGCTCGACGCGTTCCGTCACGAGGCGCGGTGGAACGACATCCTGTCGCGGATAGAAATGCACCTCGTCGCCACGCACGACGTCGAGTTCGCCATCTCCGGCCGCCGCTTCCGTTTCGCGAAAGGCGAATCCATCCATACCGAGAACAGCCACAAATATCCCGAGCGCGGCGGGCGCGTGCTTCTGCTGGCCGGCGGCTGGACCCCCGTCGCCGAATGGAGTGACGACCAGGGCGATTTCGCCGAGATCCTCGCGGTCGCCGAGCCGGAGAGGTTTGCGCCGTAACAGAGGCGCGGCTAAGCGACGCCCATGCTTCTCGCCCTTGTCGACATCGTCAATCTGTTCCTGACCATCCTCACCTGGGTCATCATCATCCAGGTGATCCTCAGCTGGCTGTTCGCCTTCAACGTGCTCAACACCGGCTCGCAAGGGGTGCGGACCTTCGCCGTCGCGCTCGACCGGCTGACGGCGCCGCTCTACCGCCCGATCCGCCGGATCCTTCCCGACTTCGGCGGAATCGACTTCTCGCCGCTCGTCATCCTGATCCTGATCCAGGTCATCCGGAAGCTGCTAGGGGGCGTCGTGGCTCAATATTATTTCGGCGGATGACCGCGAAGCGGATCGACGGAAAGGCGGCAGCGCTCGGCATCCGCGAACGGGTGGCGGAGCATGTCGCCGCATTCGAGAAGCGCACCGGCAGAGCGCCGGGGCTTGCGACCGTGCTGGTCGGCGAAAACCCGGCAAGCGCCGTCTATGTCCGCTCCAAGAACAAGGCGACAGCCGAAGCCGGCATGGTCAGCTTTGCGCACAACCTCCCCGACACCACCAGCGAAGATGAGCTGCTTCAGCTGGTGCTTCAGCTCAACGCCGACGAACGCGTCGACGGGGTCCTCGTCCAGCTCCCGCTCCCCAACCAGATCGATTCGGCGCGGATCATCGCGACCATCGACCCGGCAAAGGACGTCGACGGATTCCACGCCATCAACGCGGGGCGGCTGGCGACAGGGCTAGACGCGCTGGTGCCGTGCACGCCGCTCGGCTGCCTGTTCCTTCTTCGGCAGGAGCTCGGAAGCCTCGCCGGCCTGGAGGCGGTGGTCGTCGGCCGCTCCAACATCGTCGGAAAGCCGATGGCGCTGCTCCTGCTCGGTGACCATGCGACGGTGACCATCGCCCACTCGCGCACCCGCGATTTGCCGAGCGTCGTGCGGCGCGCCGATATCGTCATCGCGGCGGTCGGCCGGCCCGAGATGATCCGCGGCGACTGGATCAAGCCCGGCGCGACGGTAATCGATGTCGGCATCAACCGGATCCCCGCCGATGAGGGCAAGACGCGGCTGGTCGGCGACGTCGCTTATTCGGAAGCCGAGCAGGTCGCCAGCGCGATCACGCCGGTGCCCGGCGGCGTGGGCCCGATGACCATCGCCATGCTGATGCGCAACACGCTCGTCGCGGCGCACCGCCGCTCCGGCCTCGAGGACCCCGAGGGCCTGTGATCGAGCTGTTCGGCTCGGCTTTGGTCACCTTCCTGGTGATCATCGACCCGCCCGGCTGCGCGCCGATCTTCGCCAGCCTGACCCGCGGCACCCCGCCCGCGCACCGCCGCTCGATGGCGATTCGATCGTCGCTGATCGCCTGGGCGATCCTGATGTTCTTCGCGCTTCTCGGCCGGCCGCTTCTTCAAGGCTTGGGAATTAGCCTCGCGAGCTTCCGCATCGCGGGCGGGATCATGCTGTTCTTCATCGCACTCGACATGGTGTTCGAGCGCCGAACCGAGCGTCGCGAGAAGCGCGCCGAGGCCATCGAAGGCACGCCCGAGGCCGAGGACATCAGCGTCTTCCCGATGGCGATCCCGATGATCACCGGGCCCGGCTCGATTGCCAGCGCGATGCTGTGGATCTCGCGCGCCGAGAACCTGGTCGCGGTCGCGCTCGTGCTTGCGGCAATCACGGTCGTGATGCTGATCACCCTCGTGACGTTGCTCGCCGCAGGGCCGCTGATGCGTCTGATCGGCGAGAAGATGGAAGCGATGATCACCCGGATCCTCGGCGTGATCCTCGCCGCGCTCGCAGCCCAGTTCGTGATCGACGGCCTGAAGCAGAGTTTTCCTCACGCGCTCGCCTAAGAACTCTAGCCGACCACCCTCCACATCTTGAACGGCGAATCCTTGGGAAGCGGCACCGGCTTCAGCCACTTCGGCACCTGGCCGGCCTCGAGCTGTCCGTAAAACCCCTTCGGGACCTCGCTCATGAAGATCGTCGTGGTCGAGCTGTCGGGACAGCTCAGCACGTAATTGGAATGATATTTCTGGACCATGATCCGGTACGCCTGGTCGGCGCTCCCGCGCCACGCGTTCATGACGTCGGCAATTTGCTGGCCGTTGCGGTGATAGGGCCCAGCGACGGTGTCGTGATGGGTGACGGTGATGAGCCGGGGCCCCAGATCGATAAAGGTGAACACCATCCCCTTGGGCAGCATCGCGATCGGGTGCATCCCCCATAGCGAAGCGCACAGCGCGTTGGCCTTGTCGACCGACTTGCCCTGAGGCGTCGCCGGCGGCTCCGGAATCGATTCGACGACCAGCGGCACGATTGCGCCACAGCCCACCAAAACAGCCAGCGCGGTCGCAAACGGACGCGGTGACAAAACTCGATCTCCGATTCGGACCTCGGGCCACCTCACGTTCCAAACCAGCGGAACAAGGAAGCAGATGAGCGCCGCGGACCCAGGTACCCCCATCATTTCGGCCGCGGGGCCTGTCCGCGTTTGCCAGAGGAGAAGCAGGCCTGCGGCAATGCCTGGAGCAGCGCAGGCAATCACACGCCTGAGCAGGTCACGATCTGCCCGCCGCCTCCACGCGAGCACTCCGAACCCGATCGCACCTACGACGGGGAGAGTCGCCATTTCCACCGCGATTCGCCAGCCGTGCTTGTAGACGGGCCGGGCCTCACGAACGTAGCGCATCCACAGGCGCTGCACCTCGGGCGAAACGTTCTCCGGGCTTCCGAGGCAGCGCGGCCACATCAAAGCATGGAAGCCACCGATGACCGCGCCGGCGACGACGGCGAGCGCGAGCCGCTGCCGCCAGTCCTTGGGCGACAGCCACGCCAAAGCGAACATCAGCGCCCCCCCGATCAGCGCGTCGGACAGCCACACGGGAGACAGCGCGTCGCATACCGGCGCACGATTGTCGTAGGAGGCGAAGATCAGGAAGCAGAGCGCAGTGCCCGCGGTCATCGACAAAGCGTAGGCGCGCAACCGCTCGCGCTGCTCCACGTCGGCGACCCAAAACAGCACCACGGCCACGCCCATCAGCGCGAGATAGATGATCATCTCGAGGCCGATGGCGAGCGACAGCGCCGAGCTGATCCCGAGCAGCAGCCCGCCGCGCACCTGTTTCGGATCCGCTAGCGAGGCAATGCTCAGAGCGAGCAGCGCCAGTTGCCAGCCATGGTGATCGATCCGCTCGGGAAGGAACATGCCGTTGGTCGAGCCGGCCAGCATCAGCGCGATGAAAACGAGTGGGTACGCCCTGGGATCGATCAGCCGTCGTGTGGTCAGCGCAAGCGAAAAGAGCAGCAGCAGGTAAGGCAGCATCGGAGCGATCGCGACCGCCCACTTTTCGGCGTCAGCACCCCCAAGGAACGGCCTCAAGGCGAGAATCAATCCGGCGATCGGAAGATCGACCAGCCGCGACCAGTGGATGTTCGCACCGAACGGCGGGTTCATCCGGTAGTCGCGAAGATCGAACCAGGCCTGCCCGTGAAGCAGGCCGCGGACCTGCATCATGCGCATGTTGTCGTCGGTGTCGCTGAGGTTGAAGAAGCGGATGTCATTCCACTTCTGAAGGACGAACGAGGCGCAGAAGGCGAGCCAGACCGCGAAGACGATCCACTTCCAGTTGCGCGCGATCCAGTCGAGCACGCGCGCTTCCAGCCCCTCGTCCTTGCGCTCCTCCATTTTTCGGGCTGTAGCGGGTCGACTTCAAACGGCAAACAGCCGCTCATGGCCACGAGATTAAACGTCAGCAACGAAACCTTGGGACAGCTGGTCCGGTTCGGGATCGTGGGGCTTTCGCTCGCCGCGCTCTATTCGGCCATCTACTGGTATCTCGCGACCTATGTGATGCCTCCGGTGCTCGCCGTCGTGATCGCCTTCGCCGTCGCGGTGTCGATCGGGTTCGTGCTCCACAGCCGCTGGAGCTTCCGCGGCCACGGCAAGAGCGAGGACCGGCGGATGAAGGTCAAGTTCCTGATCGTCCAGGGCTCGGGCTTCGTTCTCAACGAGATTTTCACCTGGTTGCTGACGGGCCCGATGCACGGGCCGACGTGGTGGCCGCTTGTCCCCGCAATCCTCGTCACCCCGCTCGCCACCTACCTGTTCAACCGCCAGTGGGTGTTCGGCTGATGGAGCGGGTCGTCTACCGGCAGATGGCCGAGCTCGACCAGCGCCACTGGTGGTATCGCGCGCGACGCGCGGTGCTTGCGGCGCTGATTGAGCGCGAAGTGCGGCCGCCGCCTGATGCAGCGATCCTCGAGATCGGCTGCGGCACCGGTCACAATCTGCCGATGCTGGCGCAGTTCGGCAGGGTGGATGCGCTCGAGCTGGATGAGGAGGCGCGATCGCTCGCCGAGCAGAGGCTCGGCCGGACGGTGATGAGCGCGCCGCTACCCGAGCTCGCGGGAGTCCCCACTCGCCATTATGACGTCGTCGGCGCGTTCGACGTCATCGAGCATATCGAGGATGATCGCGCTGCGCTCGCCGCCATCGCCTCGACCCTGAAGCCTGCCGGCAAGTTCGTCATGACGGTTCCCGCGCACCAATGGATGTGGTCGGCGCACGACACCATCAATCATCACAAGCGACGCTATTCCAAGGCTGCGCTCCGGCGACTGATCGAGGGGTCGCCGCTCAGGCTCCGGAAGCTCGGCTATTTCAACAGCCTGCTCTTCCCGATCGCGGTTGCCGAGCGGCTTTCGTCGAAGGCGCGAGGCAAGAACGAAGCGGATCTCAAGCTTCCATCGGCGCCGCTCAACGCCGCCCTCGAGCGCGCGTTCGCGGCCGAGCGTCACCTGGTCGGGCGCGTGCCCTTGCCGCCCGGACTGTCGCTGTTCGCGGTCGCATCGGCGATATAACCGAGCCTTCCGTCGCGCCGCTCGCCGCCCGCCACCTCCTGAACGATGTACAGCGGCCGGCGCTTCGATTCGTTGTACAGCCGACCGATATATTCGCCCATCAGCGCGAGGACGAACATCTGGATCGCGCCGAGGATGACGACGATCAGCATCAATGAGGTCCACCCCTGGATGCTTCGACCGGCGATCCACGCATAAGCGATGTAGATGATGAGAAGGACCGAGCCGAACGACAGCCACAGCCCGGCGTGGCTGGCGAGCTTCAGCGGGGCAGACGAAAATCCCGTCAGGGCGTCCAACGCGAAGCGCATCATCTTCTTCAGCGGATATTTGGTCTCGCCGGCAAAGCGCTGCTGCCGGTCATAGGGGAACGCCAGCTGCCGGAAGCCGATCCAGGCCACCATCCCGCGCACGAACCGCGCCTGCTCGGGCATCGCCAGCAACGCGTCCAGCGCACGCCGGCTCATCAGCCGGAAATCGCCTGCGTCGACCGGGATGTCGACCTCGGTCGCTCGGGACAGAAGGCGGTAAAAGCCATGCGCCGTCGCACGCTTGAACGCCGTCTCGCCCGAACGGCTCTTGCGCACTCCATAAACGACGTCGGCATGCTCCTCGTCCATGACCTTCAGCATCTCGGGGAGGAGCTCGGGCGGGTCCTGGAGATCGGCGTCGATGATCAGCACCTTGTCGCCGCGGCTGAGGTCGAGCCCCGCCGTAAGCGCTAGCTGATGTCCGTGATTCCGCGACAGGTTGACGGCGACGAGTTGGGGATCGCGGACGGCCATTGCGGCCATCATCGCCCAGCTTCCGTCCTTCGACCCGTCGTTGACCAGCACGATCTCATAATCGTCGCCGACCGCCTTATGCGCCGCCGCGCTCAGCCGCTGGTGAAGCTCGGCAAGACACCCCTCCTCGTTGAAGCAAGGGACGACGATCGAAAGCGCGGTCATGAGGGTCTGGGCCGGGTACCAACATGAGCCGTGACATGGCTCCTGCCGGATGCTGCGCTAGAAGAAGTGTGAAAAGCGGGCCTTAAGGCCCGGTCGAGCGCTTCGACGAAGCGCAGCGCCGGCAGGGCCATGCCCTTCGGGTGGGATGAAAAGGCGCCCTGGCGCGCTCGCTCGATTGGCAGGTAGCTTCTGCTACCTGCCTGCGCTCGCTCACTCCCAGAACGCCTTTTCGTCACCATCACGGCCATGTTGGTACCCGGTCCAGACCCTTAATGCAGACGATAGAGGACGGAACCGGGTCCGCGCCAGACCATACGCAATCCCTGGACGAGCTCGGGATCGTAAGGCGGCACGTCGATCAGCCACACGAAGTCGAAGTCATTCCGCGGGAGCGCCGCAAGCGATTCATCGATCGTCCGGTGAAGCGGGTCGCGACAGAGGTTCGGGCGGACGAGCTGCGATGGATCGGCCGCGAAATAGCCCGCGGCACGATATTTGAGATCGAGCAGGTTGACACCCTCGAGCAGCCACTGGTCGTTGGAAAAGCCGTCGCGGCGGACGATCACCATGGCGCCAAGGTGGCTGTTCCTGAGCGGCGGCCAATATTCGGTGCACGTCATCCCTGTCAGCGTGATCACGCGCGAACCCTCGGGCATCAGGTCGATCGCTTGAAGAACCGCCCGCTGGTCCGCGCCGGCCAATCCGAGGCTCACCGTGTTCGCAGCGGTGCGGGTGGCGAAGAAAAGCAGACCGAGGACTGCGAGCACGTGCGCCGTCGCTCCTACCGGTACGCCGCGGAAGCGGATCGCGAGCAGCGCAACCGCGATCAGATAGGGGATCAGCCGCATGTCGGCATACGCGGAGCCAAACACGATTCGGGGAATGATCACGAACGAAATTGCGAGCACGATCGCCGAGAAGGCGAGGTTGCGCGACAGCGTCAGGCTCCGTCCGAAGATCCGGTTCGCGATCGCGTAGAAGAAGACCAGGGCGACCACCACAAGCGAACCGATGTCGAACCATTTCCACCGATCGCGAAGCGCCGAATAGACCCAGCGCCATTTCACCTTCCAGTCGAACCAGTCGATCGTCTGGCCGCCGTGGGTCTCGCTTCGCCAGACCAGCATGACAATGATCGGGAGCGCCATCACGGAGGTATGCAGCGCCGCTTCGATACCCGCTCGCCACCACGGCCGGTCCTTGTCGTGAAGCCGCACCGCGTCCGCCGAAAAACACATCAGTCCGAGCAACCCCCAGCCGTAGGTGTGGGCGAAGAACACGATCAGCGAGATGGGGACGAACAGCCAGCCGCGAAGCGCGGTCCTGTCGAGCCTTCCAAGCCTCAGCCAGAGACCGAACGCCAGGAACGCAAACGCCACCGACAGCGCGAAGTTCACGAAGCCGAACAGGAACGGATAGCCGTAGATGAACGGCAGCGCGAAGTAGGCGGTGGGCGGAATTCGCCCATGCACTTCGCTCGCCACCCAGAAGAACCCGATCGCCGTCAATGGCGGGATCGCGAGCACGATGATCTTCACCGCCGCCTCGAGCCCGAACAGCTTGCCGAGCGGAATGACGAGCACGTCTACCCCTAGGTTTCCGATCGCCGCCCAGTGGTAATCATAATATTGCTGCAGCCAGCGCGAATGGCCGAGGTCGAGTTCGACCCGATAGCGGCCCATGTGGCCGAACAGGTCGACGAGCGGAGGGATCGCCGGATAGAGCAAGGGGACCATCGTCGCGAGCACGATGAGGATGAGGCACGGCCGCGATTCCCACCATTGCCGCTGATGCTCTGCGGCATCGCCCGTGGAACTCGCTTCAACCCCCATCAGTCGCGCGCCTGCAGCCCCTCTTGGGCTGCGTCCTAGTCCGCTCCGGTCAATTGTCCATGATGGCGGCGGTTGGATTACAAGCTATTCACGAAAGCCGCGCGCACCTTCGTCGGGGTTCAGGCGAGGACCGGCTCTGGCGAAGCGGCAAGGATGGGCCGTTCCAGCCGCTCGGCAAGGCGTCCGCTCAGCCGCCAGATACTGTAGGTTACCGCGTCGCCGGCGATTCCGTCGACTGCATAATGCCAGCCGAGGTGGATCGAGCCGATCCAGATCAGCAGCGCGTAAGCGGCGAATAGCCAACCCATGACGCGGTTGATCCGGAATGCTGCAAGCGCGAACAGGAATGCGAGGCCGTTGTGGACCGAAGGCATCGCGGAAATGCCCGCGCCGACGACCAAAGTGCGTGCGTCGTGCGCCTGTATCAGCCAGTCCTGGATCTTGAGCGACATCACCGGAGAGCCGGTGACGGTCTGAACCTGCGTTAGCGAGGACAGCAGCGCGTCGAAGCTCGGCGAGGGGCCGACCAGCCGCGTGTAGAAGCAGGGTCCCGCGGACGGGAGAAGGAACGCGAGAAGGCTGCCGATGCCGATCCACACGCCGAGATAGCTGAACAGATATTGAGTCCTGAGCCGGAAGGTCGACGCGGGAAGCCACGCGCAGAGGATGATCCCCAGCGCCATCGGCGCAAACCAGCCATGATAGAAGCGGTCGATCAGAAGCGTTGCGTCGGGTGACGCAAGCAGTGCATGCGTAACGCGCCACGGATCATGCCCAAAAAAAAGCAGGTGGTCGGCGCCGGCGAGGAACGGGTCCAAACGGTAGCCGGCCAGCGGCAACACCATCTGCTTGAACGCGTTGAACGACGCCATTAGCGCGGCGAAAAGGACCGGCGGCCACAGCAGCGACAAGCCTCGGTCGCGCTGCCATCGCGCCGTGATTGCGCCTACTGCGCTCCCGGCCGCTGAAGCGAGCACCGGGCTGCCGCCACTGCGGCGCGCAAGGATGCACAGGTGAATGAGTGCATACGCGATGCCGACAAGCAGCCACAGGAAGAAGCTGCCGTCGAGGTAGACCGCGAACAATCCGTAGAGCTGCGCCGGATCGACTCGCCCGGTTGCGAGCACGACTGCGATGTAGAGGATCAGGCATGCCGCTGCGATCGCGGTTGCCCTCACCTCACGAGTATCGAACATTCGCTTGCTTCCCTCCAGCGCCGCTGTGCCGGGGTTATCCAAAGAAGGTTAATGCTTGCTTCCCGCCGAGATTTCGGCCGTGATGCGAATGCCCGCATTTGGGCGGGTGCACAGAAAGGCGGAAATCGCTCGGACGCCGGTGTTTTGAGGAGTTGCTTGCATGAAGAAGTTCATTCCATTCGGCGCGGCCGCCGCAGTTCTACTTGCGGGCAGCGCCGGCCTCGCTCAGAGCGCGGCGCGATCCGGGCATTCGTCCAGTTATCATCGATCGAGTAAGCCGCAGACCCGAGCCCAAGCGCAGGCGCGGGTTGCGAAGACCTTCGCCCGGCTCGATACCAACCACGACGGCTACATTACCGAGGCCGAGGTCCAGGCGGTTGATGCGGCGCGCGCTCAGAAGCGGCAGGCGCGCGCGCAGAACTTCGACCCGTCCAAAATCTTCGATCGGCTCGACCGGGATCATGACGGCAAGATCACCGTCGCCGAAGCCGCGGCGCGGCGCGGCCACCGCGGCGGAGTCGTTCAGTCGCAGGCGACCGGCTTCACCGGCATGTTCGCCCGCGCCGACACCAATAAGGACGGCGTGATCACCCGGGCCGAGTTCGAGTCGACCGGCGAGCAGCTTCGCACGCGGATGCAGCATTTGGCCGTTGCCAGGCGCGGCGCTTCAGGTCTGTTCGCGAACGCGGACGCCAACAAGGACGGCCGGATTTCCGAAGCCGAACTGGAGCAGGATGCGCTCGCCAAGTTCGACCGGATGGACCTCAACCACGACGGGACGGTCACTCCCGAAGAGCGGCAGCAATCGCGGCAGCTGTTCCGGGCGCATCGCGGCCGAAGCGCCACCGCGGCGAAGCGCTGATCCCAGGAGAGCCCGCCGTCTAGAGCGGCGGGCTCACTCCTATTTCGCGAATTCCGGCGTTTCCGTCCGGCGCCTGCGGGCGGCCGTCTTCTTTTCCGGCTGTGGTTCTGCGCCGATCCTGCGGTACCGCGCCTCGGCTTCGGCCATGTAATCGCGCGTGATCGGGAGCGCCGTGCGCTCGCGGATATACTGCACCTGGTAATTGCACGCCGCGCCGTTCTCGAACATCACGATTCCGCCTGCGAGATAGAATTCCCACATTCGGAAGAATCGCTCGTCGTACATCGCCTCGATCTGCTTCTTCGCGCGCTCGGTCCGCTTCAGCCAGTGCTGAAGCGTGTAGGCGTAGTGAAGCCTCAGATTCTCAACGTCGCTGGCGATCAACCGAACCTTCTGGCTGGCGGTCGTCATCTCGCTCAGCGCCGGGAGGTGATAGCCCGGGAAAATCCATTTGTCGGTGAAAGGGTCGGGCGAGAGTGAGGGCTCGCCGAGTTTCCCGATCGTGTGCAGGAGCATCACTCCGTCCGGTTTCAGAAGCTTCCTGCATTTGGCGAAGAACTCGTCATAATGATGTGCCCCGACATGCTCGAACATGCCGACCGAGACGATTCGGTCGAACTGCTCATTGACCAGGCGGTAGTCGATCAGCTCGAACTTCACATGGTCCGAGACGCCCGCGGCGACCGCACGCTCGCGAGCGATCTTCACCTGGTGCTCCGACAAGGTGACCCCGAGCACGTCCACGCCCGCGACCTTGTGCAGGTAAAGCGCCATCCCGCCCCAGCCGCAGCCGATGTCGAGCACCCGCTGCCCCGGCTCGAGCGCGAGCTTGGCGGCGATATGCGCCTTCTTGTCGAGCTGCGCCTGCTCGAGGGTCTCGTGCTCGGGGTCGGTCCAGTAGGCGCAGCTGTACTGCTTGTCGGTGTCGAGGAAGAATTCGTAGAGCTCGTCATTGAGATCGTAATGGTGCGCGACGTTCTTGCGCGCGCGCCTCAGATTGTTGCGCCTGAACAGCTGCGCTAGACGCTTCTTGCCCGCCGCGATCGCTCCACGGCCCTCGCCCTCGTCTTCCCAGCGGTTCGCGCCGACCAGCATCCGAAGCAAATCGAGGATCGTCCCGTCCTCGATGATCAGGCGCCCATCCATATAAGCTTCGCCGAGCCCGAGCCGCGGGTTCCTGGCGATGTCGAACGCGACCTTTCGGTCGGTGAATCGCACCGTGAGGTGCCCGCCGCCGCCCCTGCCGAGGGTCTCCGGCGGCTTGCCCGGCATGATCAGCGTGATGCTGCCCTTTGTCAGCAGCTTGTCGACCAAATTTCCGATCAAAGACATTGCCTAACTCTCCAACAACGGCGGCGCTTTTAAACCGACTGGCGCAAAATCGTCCATG
>DASUIC010000066.1:0-4585 GCA_036273215.1 Sphingomicrobium sp. | reverse complement strand
AGAAGGTTGGACGTTGCTGTGGCGCCTGCTCGACGACACGCGCACGGCCGCGGCCGAAGAGCCTGGGATGAATCGCAACGGGCGGCCGGACGAGCTGCATGGCAAAATCCTTAACGCGGCTTTTACCATGTTCAAACCGAGCGCAAGGGCCTTCGGCTCCAGCCGTCCCGCGGCGGGACAGCAGGTCACGGACTCACAGGAAACTAGATCAGGCGCTGGCGGTTTTCGCGACAGGCGCCGGCTGGCGCTCGCGGGCGGAGAGAAGCTCGCGTGCCTGCTCACCGGTCATCGGCTTTCCGAAATACCAGCCCTGGCCGATCGCGCACCCGAGGCGGAGCACCGCCTCGTAGGTATCCTCGCTCTCGATTCCCTCGACGCAGACCGGCACCGAAAGTGCGCCAGCGAGCGTTGTCACCGCCTTGATAATCGCAGCGCTTTCGCGCTTCCCGTTCATGTTGGTGACGAAGCTCCGGTCGATCTTGATGATATCGAAGGGCAGCGACCTCAGGTGCGACAGCGACGAGAATCCGGTTCCAAAATCATCGAGCGCGAGCCGCACGCCCTGGTTCTTGAGGCTCGTCACGATGGTACGCGCAAGATCGAGATCAGCGAATAACGAGCTCTCTGTAACCTCGATCACCAGACGCTCGGCCGGAAAGCTAGTCTCCGCGAGCATTCGAACGATGCGCTGGGCGAGCCAGCCGTCCGACAGCTGGAACGGCGAGATGTTGACCGAAACGGTGATCTGAGGGTCCCAGGCGGCGGCTTCGCGGAGCGCCTCGCTGATCACCTGCTCCGAGAGGCGGCCGATAAGGCCGATTTCCTCGGCGACGGGAATGAACGTGTCGGGGCCGATGATACCCGAAAGCGGGTGATTCCATCGGGCGAGCGCTTCGAAGCCGACGATCTCGCCGGTCGCGAGATCCACCTGCGGTTCAAAGAACGGGACGAACTGCGCGTGTTCGAGACCGAAGCGGATGCCCTGCTCGATTTCGCTGTGGGCGATCAGCGCGCGTTCCATCCCGGCATCGAACCAGACCGGGCGACCGACCCTGCCGCTCCGCGCATGGTCCATGGCGATGTCCGCGCGCCTCAGCACGTCGGCGATGCTCGCTTTGGTCGCGTCCGTGGAGGCGATCCCGGCGAACGCGCCCACCTGAATGATGCGATTTTCGAACAGGAGGGGCCGAGTGACGACGTGGAGGACTGTCTCCGCGAGCGCCTCGGCCTGCGCCAGGTTGTCGGCGGAAAGCGCCAGCGCGACCGCGAATTCGTCGCCGCTCAGGCGGCCGACAACAGCAGACGGCCCAAGCTCGTCGAGAAGCGCAAGCGAGATCGATTTCAGCAGCCGATCGCCGACATCATAGCCGTGCTGATCGTTGACGGTCTTGAATCGGTGGATCTGGAAGGAGATGATGACGAGTTTCTCGCCCCTCTCCGCGGCTTCCGCGCAAAGCTGCCCAGCCTGGTCGGCGAAACCCTTGCGGTTGTAGAGACCGGTGATCGAGTCGGTCGTCGCGAGCACCACGGCTCGCCGCTCCTGCTCGAGCCGCATCTCGGCCTCATGCTGAAGATCGACATAGCGGCGCCACCCGAACAGGATCAGCGCGACATTGAGCGTCAATGCAGTGCTCGCGATTCTGATCTGCGGGCCCAGATTCCGACCGGCGATCGTGAGATTGTGGAAGAAGGCGCTGCCGTTCCAAATCAGCAGGAGGACGGCCGTGATCAGCACCATGAGCACGACGGCCTCGCGCCGTGCGCTGTGAAGCCGCGAGCTCGTCGCTGCCGACTTGGTCGTAACGCCTCCAAACACGACCGAGCCATTAACCCGCTAACGCTTAATAAATTCCTCTTCGGAACGGAGGAAAATTCAAGGGTTGTGAGAGGGTTGACGAATGCCGCTTTGGATTGATGCGAGCAATGATGCTCATTAGTCGTGAGAAAGCGGCTTAGACGCGACCTCGCTGCGCTCGGATCGCAATGCTCGCCAGTCCGCCGGACTGGCGGCGCGAGCCTCGTGCTCGCCTGCCCTCCGGACAGGCTCCGAGCGAGGCTGGTGCGGACGGCGGGATTTGAACCCGCACGCCCTTTACGGGCAGAAGATTTTAAGTCTCCAGCGTCTACCGGTTCCGCCACGTCCGCGTCGGGCGGGTTACAGCGCGGATTACTCCGCAGCCAGTTCCTTGAGGTTTAAGCGCTCGCGCATTTCCTTGCCCGGCTTGAAATAAGGCACGCGCTTGGCGTTGACCGACACCGACTCGCCGGTCCTCGGATTGCGGCCGACCCGGCCATCGCGGTTGCGGGTGGAGAAAGCGCCGAAGCCGCGCAACTCTACACGACCGCCGTGTGCCAGCTGATCCGTAATCGAATCGAAGATGGCGCTCACCACCCCTTCGACCTCTCGCTGGGTGAGGTCAGGAAAATCGGTGCACAGCTTCTGCACCAGCTCGGAACGGATCATCGGCACCCCGCTAAGTAATCGGATTGTGGCCGCGCCCCCTGTCCAGCGGCCGATTGGAATGCAGGCTGTCAGGAAAGCTTCCCTGACGCAAGCAGGATTTAGCGCAATATCCCAAGGAAATAGGCACGATTGCAGGCAAAGCAGCGGCCGCTCTTTGTTCAGGCCTTCTTCTTCGGCTTCTTGGTTTCCTTGGCTTCCTTGGCTTCCTTGGCTTCCTTGGTGGTCTTGGGCGCCTTCTCGGCTTTGGCTTCGCCCTTGGCTGCCTTGGCCGACTGAGCCTCCTTGAGCGCCTGTCCGAGGATATCGCCGAGCGACGCGCCCGAGTCGGACGAGCCATATTGAGCGACCGCCTGCTTCTCCTCGGCGATCTGAAGCGCCTTGACGGAGAAATTCGGCTTTTTCGAGCGGTCGAATCCGATGACCATCGCATCGAGCTTCTGCCCAACCTGGAAGCGCTCGGGCCGCTGCTCGTCACGGTCGCGGCCGAGGTCGCCGCGCTTGACGAACCCGACGGCGCCGTCGTCGCCGACCTGAACGTCGAGCCCGGCATCCTGGACCGCACGCACGGTGACCGTCAGAGTCTCGCCCTTCTTCACGCCACCAGCACCCGAAGCCGCACCGCCGGCGCCCTTGCCGGCACCCGCGCCGCCACCCTCGAGCTGCTTCATGCCGAGCGAAATCCGCTCCTTCTCGACGTCGACGTCGAGCACCTGCGCCTTTACCTGCTCGCCCTTGCGATGCAGCTGAAGCGCCTCCTCGCCCGACACGCCCCAGGCGATGTCGGACATGTGGACCATGCCGTCTACATCGCCTTCCAATCCGACGAACAGGCCGAACTCGGTCGCGTTCTTGACCTCGCCCTCGACCACCGAGCCGACCGGATGCGCCGCGGCGAACGCCTCCCACGGGTTCTGCTGCGCCTGCTTGAGCCCAAGCGAAATCCGGCGCTTCTCCTCGTCGACCTCGAGCACCTTCACGTCCACTTCCTGCGACGTCGACACGATCTTGCCCGGGTGAACGTTCTTCTTGGTCCAGCTCATCTCGGAGACGTGGACCAGCCCCTCGATCCCCGGCTCGAGCTCGACGAACGCGCCATATTCGGTGATGTTGGTGACCCGCCCGCGGAACACCCCGCCGACCGGATATTTCGACGCCGCGCCCTCCCACGGATCGCTTTCCAGCTGCTTCATGCCGAGCGAAATCCGCTGCGTGTCGCGGTTGATGCGGATGATCTGCACCTTGACCGTGTCGCCGATGCCCAGCACCTCGGATGGGTTGTTGACGCGCTTGTACGAAATGTCGGTGACGTGGAGCAGCCCGTCGATCCCGCCGAGGTCGACGAACGCGCCATAGTCGGTGATGTTCTTGACCACGCCCTCGATCACCTGCCCTTCGGCGAGCGACTGGATCAGGCCCGAGCGCTGCTCGGCGCGGGTCTCCTCGAGGATCGCCCGGCGCGACACGACGATATTCCCGCGGCGGCGGTCCATCTTCAAAATCTGGAAGGGCTGCGGAACGTCCATCAGCGGCCCGACGTCGCGCACCGGGCGGATGTCGACCTGCGACCCGGGCAGGAAGGCGACGGCGCCGCCGAGATCGACGGTGAAGCCGCCCTTGACCCGGCCGAAGATCACGCCCTCGACGCGGTTGCCGGCCTCGAATTCCTTCTCGAGCGTGTCCCACGCGGCCTCGCGCCGGGCGCGGTCGCGCGACAGCATCGCTTCGCCGGCCGAATTCTCGACCCGGTCGACATAGACCTCGACCTCGTCCCCGATCTTCAAATCGGCCCGCTGGCCCGGCGCCGCGAACTCGCGAAGCGCGACCCGGCCCTCGCTCTTCAGGCCGACGTCGATCACGGCCATGTCATTCTCGATGCCCGTGACGATGCCCTTCACCACCTTGCCTTCGAAGGTTTCGTTCTCGCCGCCGAGGCTTTCGTTGAGCATGGCCGCGAAATCGTCGCGGGTCGGGAATGTGGTGGTCGCCATGAGGGGTGGTTCTTTCGATCTCTTAACCGGGCCCCCGCCGAAGTATCACTCCGGTGGGAATCCATCGGGCCTGCCGCGTGCCGCGCCACCGTGGCGGGGCTTCACATGCGGACCTGGTCAAATGCACTGCCGC
>DASUIC010000065.1:0-58119 GCA_036273215.1 Sphingomicrobium sp. | reverse complement strand
TAGCCGCGCACCGATCCGCCGCCGCCCGAATAAAAGCGCCGCGACGGAGCGATGTCGAACACGCCCGCTCCGAAGATCGTGCCGAGCCGCACCCGGCCGGCGACGACGACGCGATCCGACGCGGGAAAGTAAGCGCTCGCGTCGATTTGGGTGCGGGCATAAGTGAAGCTTCCGCCATGGCCCGAATATTCGGGGCTGGCCCGGCCGCTCAGCCGGAAGCCGCGGCTCGGATCGAGCAGATTGTCGCTCCCATCATAGCCGATGCTCACGGGCAGAGCGGCGATCAGGAAGGTCCGCGTGTCCTTCGCGCCCGATGGGGCGAACACGCCGTTCTCGTCGGTCGCGAGCAGCTCGGCGCCGTAGGTCCAGGTCCACTTCTTCTGCCAGATGAAATTGCTCTGCCGCTCGATGTCCCCGGCGATCTGGACCGTGCGCGCCTCGAACGCGTCGAATTTCTGGTGCGAGGCGGTGAACTGCGCGTCGAGCACCTGGTCACGCTGGAGGAAATTGGAGCGGCGGAACTCGATTCCGGCAAGCTGCTCGGTCGTCCCGAGGATCCCGCGGAGCGTCAGCGCGCCCTCGGGGTTGAAGAAGTTGCGATCGGTCCAGGTCGCCTCGACCAGCGCTCCCTGCCCCGTGCCGTAGCCGATGTCGCCGGCGATGGTGTGCGATGGGGCGGGCTCGAGCCGGACGTTGAGATCGACGACACGTCCGCCTTGCACCGGAACGACCTGGATGTCGGCATTGGCCACCAGCGTCGTCGCGATCAGCGCGCGGCGAAGGTCGTCGATTTTCGAGCGCTGGAACGGATCGCCGAGACGGAACCGCGCGATGGTCGCGACATGTCGGGCGCTGAACGGCGGCTTGCCGCTCACGCGGATGGTCCCAAAGCGGGCGATGGGTCCCGGATTCACCGGCAGGGTCAGCGTGGCGAGGTGGGTCTGATGATTGACCTCGATGTCCTGCCTTCCGAGCTTCGCCTCGGCATAGCCTTGTTCGCCGAGCGCGTGTGTCAGCGCAGTGCCCGCCGCGATCACGTCCTGAGCAACGACCGGGTCGCCCGCCTTCACCGCGAATGTGCGGCGCAGGCCCGCGGCTTCGGCGCCTGCAGCGTCGAGGCCGGGGAGCTCGACTGAGGCGAATTTGTACTGCTGGCCAGCATCGGCGGTCAGCACCACCTCCAGCTGGTCGCCGATGCGCCGCGTGCTCGGCTCGACGTCAGCATCATAATAGCCCTGGCTTCGAAGCAGCTGTCCTAGCAGGTCGGCGTCGGCACCAGCGCGTCGCGAAATTTGCGCCGCGTTGGCCGGATGCTTGCGCTCGGCCTCGAGGGTCGACTGCTGGTGGAAGGCGGTCAGAAGGTCGTCGGAGTCCGAAACCGAAGTGAGCCCCTCGACTGCGACAGTATAGCGGATGTCGCCGGCCATGCTCTGCAACGGCGCGGCTTTCTGGCCCGGCTTTACGCTCGCTGCCGGAGGGGGCGCGGTGTCTTTGGCGTTTAGCTCGGGCCAGGCGACGCCGAGATCGGGCAGCGGCGCAAGCGGCGCGTTGGGATCGAGCGGCGCCTGCTCGGGTGGGGGCGTTGGCTGCGTCTGCGGCGGCGCGGCCTGGGACCAACCGGCCGAAGGGACGCACGCAATCGAGCCGGCCGCGCACAGCAGCCGCGCGGCCCCCGCTCTTAATCCCCGCCCAATCATCAGGCGCGGAGCCTTACCCGCGGCTCCTGAATGGCGCCAGTATGAGGAGCGCAGTCCGGCCGCACTCACCGCCGCTTAAAGCGGCGCATCAAATCAAGAAGTTAATGGATAGTTCCGAGCGGCTCGTCGCTGCTCAGCGTGGCGATCACGCGTTCGATCTGCCGCCAGTGACAGAAGCGCGCGACATTGCCGTCGTCGCGGCTGCGCTCCGCTCGGATCGCCGCTTCGAGCGCCGCGTCCTCGCCATAGCGCTCCATCAGGTCGGAAGCCTCGGCCAGCGCGAGCCGCCCATGGATGAAGGGAGAGTCCATTCGGCACCCTTAGCAGGTCCCCGTTTCGCGACTGCCGACGAATGTCGTCAATGTTGCGTTGACCATCTTTGCCCTGCATGGCGCGCGCATGGAAGGATCGACCAGCCGCGCCGGAGGATGTTTCCTCACGCTCTTCATCATTCTCGGCTTCTTTTTCGGCCTGTCGATCCGCAATCCGCTCAAGGGGACGCTGATCGGCGTCGCGGTCGGCGCGGTGTTCGCAATCCTCACCTGGCTGATCGATCTCCGCCGGCGCGGCGACTAGACGATTCGCCGTCCCGACCAGATCACCCGGCCGATCGGCTTGATGTCGTCGAGACTGCAGTCCGGCCAGTCGGGATAGGCAGGGTTATCCGACTGAATCGTGAGCCGCCGGCCAATCGGACTTAGCGCGATCCGCTTCACCACCAGCGCGTCGTCGATGCGCAGCACATAGATGCCGTCGCGCAGGCGGTCGGCTGAATCGCCCAGATCGACGAGGATGTCGTCTCCGGCATTCAGAGTCGGAGCCATCGAATCGCCTTCCACGCGGACAATCGAGAGATTGTCGGACCCCGTCGCGGTCAGCCCTTTCAGCCAGCGCTCGTCGAAGGCGAAATAAGGCTTGCCCAGCTCTTCGGTAACGATCGCTCCAGGCCCCGCCGACACGCTGACCGGATGGCGCTTGACGCTGACAAGGCCGCTCGCCGCCTGCGCCTGGTCGGCGGGCGCTCCGAGCAAAATCTCGGAGATGGAGAAATATCGCGCGAGCTTTCGCCGCTCCTCCTCCTTCAGCCTTTTAGGGACGCCGCGGCGCACGAACTGCTGGATATAGGCGGGATTGCGCCCGAGCATGCGGGACAGCCCGGCGAAATCTTCGCCGCGCTCCATGCACAGTTGTTCGAGGATGGATCGCGGGTCGGACATCATTGTTATGCCTTTAACTATAGGCAAGTGCCTAGACAAGTAGGAAATGGCTTGGAAATGGATGTGCAGCCGAGTCGCGAGACTTAAGGAAATCCCCGTGCATTTGCTCAGAGAAGTAGAAAAACACCTTCGTCAGAACGACACTCCCCCAACCCGATTCGGCCGCGAAGCGATGGGCGACCCGCGCTTCGTGTTCGATCTGCGCAACGGGCGCGACCCACGGCCCGGGACAGTCGCCCGGGTGCGCGCCTATTTGCAGGCGGCGGTGCAATGAACAAGATCGCAATCTCGCCCGCGGCTTCCGCGTTGCTCCGGCTCCTCACCGCTCGCGCCCGTCTTCCGCGCGATAGGATTCTTCTTACGGAAGTCGGATCGGCCGACTGGCAGTCTTTGACTCTCGCGGGCGAGCGCCACCAGATATCGCTGCGCGTCACGGGCGCGGATTCGCGCGATGCGGTCGACCGGATGTGTTCGGGGCTCGAGGATGCCGAGTTCAGCATTCCCGGCCTCCTCGTCGCCGACATCGGCGTTCTCGCCGGCCCCCGCCGGGCGCTCGACGGTTCGACCGAGCTCACCATCGAAGCGCTGACGATTGCCGAATGAAGAAGCTGCCCGAGCACTCCGCCCGGAAAGTCCCCGCCTCAGCGGAGCGACCGCCGCAAATCGGCAAGCGCCTGATACAAATCCCGGGCGGCGTCGGGGATCGCGCGGCCGTCCGCTTGAACGTGAGTCCGGCCGCTGTGAACGGGCATCGCCTCGGGAGCGAACATTCGGACCACCCGCGATTCGGGCGCGGGCTCAGCCAAAATGTCGTTGAGTTCCAGCGCATCGCCGAGGTCCAGCGGCTCACTCGCCGATGGCTCTTCTTCGGCGAGTTCGGGCTCGACTTCGTGGACATCGAAGGCGGCGACTTCGAACCGGGGCTCATCGGCTCCGATGCGTCTCAGAAAGCCGGCAGAGGGGATCGCCGCCACGAGCAGCGTTGCCATCCCGCAGCCGATCGCGATCGGGCGCGGCAGCTGCGTTCCAGCAACGGCGTAAACCGCATAACCGACCGCGCCGCCAAACAGCGCTGCGGCGGTGCGTTCGACACTCTGCTCAATCAATCGAACCGTACGCGCATCCATGCGCGGGCGGATAAACCAAAATCCTTGCCAGTCGGTTAGGCTGGCACCTCGTTTGGCTGGCGGATTTCGCTCACCTCGGGCGCATTTTCGACCAGATCGATGAGGGCGAGGGTGAACGCCTCGACGTCATCGGGCTTGCGGCTGGTGACGATGTTCCCGTCGGTGACCGACATCTCGTCGACGACATTCGCGCCGGCGTTCCTGAGGTCGGTTCGGATCGAGGCCCAGCTGGTCGCGGTGCGGCCGCGCAGGAGGTCCGCTTCGACCAGCAGCCAGGGGCCGTGGCAGATGGCGCCGATCGGCTTTCCCTGGCGGTCGAAGTCGCGGATCAGGTCGATCACATCGCCGTGAACGCGCAATGTGTCGGGATTGCGGACTCCGCCTGGAAGGATCAGCGCGTCGAAATCGTCGGCGTTCACCTGGTCGATGGTGATGTCGGGAGTGATCGACTTTCCGGGCCTGTCGTGGACCGTCGCCTGGATCGGGTCGCGGCTGAGTGAGGCCAGCACCACTTCGGCGCCGCGTTTCTGGAGAATCTCGCGGGGGCCGAACAGCTCCCATTCCTCGAAGCCGTTGGTGGCGACGATCAGCACTCTCGATTCGGTGATCAGCGGCATGTCCATGTCTCCTCGTCTCGCGACCCCAGGAACCCGCCCGCCGGCCGAACGCTTATGCGCGCAAATGAGTCGAGTGAAGCGTCAAGCCCATGAGAATACGGCGTGTTGAGGCATAGCAGCGATGCCGAGCCAGGCATCACCCGCAAACGCATGGGCCGCTACTGGGCCTATTTCGCTCCCGACGGCAGCCGGATCACCGACCGGGATGAGATCGACCGGCTGACCTCGATCGGGCTTCCGCCGGCCTACTCGGACGGCTGGTTCTGCACCGATGCGAATGGCCACCTGCAGGCAACCGGAATCGACGCGCGTGGACGCAAGCAATATCGCTATCACCCCCAATTCCGGGAAAAACGAGAGAGCGCGAAGTTCCAGGGGCTTCTCGAATTCGGGAAGGCGCTCCCGAAGCTTCGGCGGCGTGTCGACCGCGACGTTCGAAGCCGGAAGCTCAGTCGGGAGGCGGTCCTCGCCGCCGTGGTGCGCCTGCTCGACAAGCAGCATATCCGCGTCGGCAACGAGGAATATGCGAGAGAGAACAAGAGCTTCGGCGCGACGACGCTGAGATCGCGCCACCTGAGGCGCAAGGGCCAGAGCCTCATCATGCGCTTCACGGGCAAGCACGGGATCGTTCACGAAGCGCGGATCACCGACAGCAACCTGAAGCGCATCTGCAAGCGCTGCCAGGAGCTGCCGGGCCAGATGCTGTTCCAGTACATCAACGGCGACGGGGTACCGCAGCCGGTCACCTCGACCGACGTCAACGACTATATCAAGCAGGCGACCGGAGGCGACTTCACCGCCAAGCATTTCCGCACCTGGGGGGCGAGCGTGATCGCGCTCGATCAACTGCTGAAGAAAGCCGACGACGCGCGGATCAGCGTCAAGACGGTGATCGAGCCGGTCGCCGAAGCGCTCGGCAACACGCCCGCGATCAGCCGCAAGTCCTATGTTCACCCGGAATTGCTCGAAGCGGTGAAAGAGGATTCGCGCGATCCGCTCGACGGGATGGATCGGCCGCCCGCGCGCAAGTGGCTGTCGAGCGCCGAAGTGGCTTTGCTGCAATTCCTCGGCGGCAAGCGCCGGCGGCCGAGGAAAGGAAAATCGCCATCACGTGAACGTGCAACCGGGGCACCTGCGAACAAGGTCGAGCTAATCGAAACCGCCGCTTGATTGGCGACGCGGCTGCAGCCAAGACGAGCGCCATGGGGGCGGACCGTCTCACGACCTGGTTCGGAGCGAACGGCGACAGGCTGCTGATCGGGCTGATTGTCGCGTTCGTCCTCATCGCCGTGATGCTCGTGCTTCGCAGCTTCGGCCGGCGCACGGTCGATCGCGATCCCGAAGGCTGGGGCTGGCGCACTGTGATCGGCCGGGTGCTGGCGCGCACCAGCCTTCTCTTCATGATCCTCGCCGCGGCGGATGTGGTGGGCACCTACGCCGAGCTCCCTCACAAGATCGAGCGGCTTGTCCATGCCGCCTTCGTGATCGCCTTTGCTCTGCAAGGCGCCGTCTGGGTGCGCGAGCTGATCCTCGGGGTCATCGGGCGCAGGGTCGCGGAGGAGCAGGGATCGGGCGCGATCGCCAATGCGATGGCGATCATCCGCCTGCTCGTCAGCGTGACCTTGTTCGCCATAGCGCTCATCCTGATCCTCCAGAATCTCGGGGTGAACGTCACCGCGCTTGTTGCGGGCCTCGGCATCGGCGGAATCGCGATTGGCCTTGCAGCGCAGGGCATTTTCGCCGACCTGTTCGCTGCGCTCTCGATCCTGTTCGACAAGCCGTTCAAGAAGGGCGACACGATCCGCTACGACAGCAGCACGGGCACCGTGGAGCGGATCGGCCTCAAGACCACGCGGCTGCGCTCGATCACCGGCGAGCAGCTGATCATGGCCAACACCAAGCTGCTCGAACGCGAGATCCACAACATGGCGCAGGCGCGCGCGAGGCGGGTGACGCTCTACCTCGCGATTTCTGGCGAAGCTTCGGCGAAATCGATCGATGCGGTCACCGCATCCGCCGAAGACGCCGTATCGGCGCAGAAAGGCTGCAAGCTCATCCGCTGCGCGCTGTCAGGCGCGGGCGGCGGAGGGCTCGCGTTCGACCTCGTCTATGACGATGCCACGCGCGATTCGGACAAGCTCGCTGGGGACCGAGCGGCCATCCTGCGCTCGCTCATCGAAGCGCTCCAGTCGCACAAGCTCCAGCTCGCCCGAGCCTCGGACCAGCCGCCCGCCCCGCTGCCGTTCTAGGCCGCTTCGGCGCCCTCGACCGGTTCGCCGTCGGGCGTGATCCTGAACACCTGCGGCAGCATCGCGCGCCAGTTCTCGACCGTCACGTTGTCGCGATATTCCTGCTGCATCTCGGGAGTCAGCATCTCGAGCATCAGCGCATTGTCGACCCAGAATTCGATCACCCGGAACCAGGGCCCGCGGTGGCACACGCGCGTCTTGCAGCCGTAACGCTCGCCGATTTCCTCGACCTCCGCGATGCTGAGCGGCGTCGCGACGGCGGCGTGGAAGGGGACGTTGCGCGGCACATCGTGCGGACGCAGGTCGCCGAAACCTTCCACGGGAAAAATCGCCACGTCGCGAGGATAGATCTCGATCGTCGAATTGCGGCCGTCGCCCGAGTGAGCGATCCAGCTCCCCTTGCCCAGCATCGGGAACGGAAGCGCTTCGCCGCGCCACAGCTCGGCGAGCATGGTCGCGGTCCGCTTGGGATCGTCGGCGGCGATCGAAAAATGGAAGATCATCTGCTGCCCCCTCAAGCTTGCTCCACGCGCGGCCGAGGCTACACAATCGCCATGCCGCTCGCCACCCTGACCGAGATCAAAAGTCGCATAGGTCAAGAGGTCGGAATCTCGGACTGGATCGAGATCGGCCAGGATCGGATCGACGCCTTCGCCGATGCGACCGAGGACCGGCAGTTCATCCACGTCGACCCCGCGGGCGCTGCAGCGACCCCGTTCGGCGGGACCATTGCGCACGGTTTCCTGACATTGTCGCTCCTCTCGCCGATGGCGGCGGACGCGATGCTTGTCCCTGACGGCGTGAAGATGATCGTCAACTACGGCCTCGACCGTGTCCGCTTCCTCGCGCCGGTACGCTCCGGAAGCCGGGTGCGCGGCCGCTTCACGCTTGACTCGGTTGAGGAGAAAGCGCCGGGCCAGTGGCTGATGCGTCATTCAGTGAGCGTTGAAATCGAGGGAAATGGAAAGCCGGCGGTGAGTGCGGCCTGGCTCACTCTCGTCATCGTCTGAGGAGACAGGAATGCGCGATGCGGTGATCGTTTCGACTGCGCGGACTCCGATCGGCAAGGCCTATCGGGGGGCGTTCAACGCGACCCTCGGCCCGACGCTCGGCGCATTTTCGCTGAAGCCGGCCATCGAGCGCGCGGGGATCGATCCGGGCGACATCGACGATGTCGTTTGGGGCGTGGTGCTGACGCAAGGCACGCAGTTCGGCAATATCGGCCGCCAGGTCGCGCTTCGCGCCGGATGCCCGGTGAGCGTGTCGGGAATGACCATCGACCGCCAGTGCTCGTCCGGCCTGATGGCGATCGCCACCGCAGCCAAGCAGATCGTCGTCGACAGGATGGATGTGGTCGCCGCCGGCGGGCAGGATTCGATCAGCATGGTCCAGACGCCGGAGATGCGAATCACGCCCGATCCGTCGCTGATGGCAATGCACAAGCACATCTACATGCCGATGCTCCAGACCGCCGAGACGGTCGCGCGTCGTTACGGAATCAGCCGTGAGCGGCAGGACGAATATGCGCTGAAGAGCCAGCAGCGCACCGCCTCGGCGCAGGCTGAAGGCCGCCTCGATCAGGAAATCGTTCCCGTCACCACGATCATGTCGGTCAAGGACAAGCAAACGGGTGAGGTCTCGCAAAGGGAAGTCACGATCGCGAAGGACGAAGGCAACCGGCCGGACACCACGATCGGAGGGCTCGCGGGCCTGGAGCCCGTGCTCGGCCCCGACACGTCGATCACCGCCGGCAATGCGAGCCAGCTTTCCGACGGAAGCTCGGCCTGCATCCTGATGGAGGCGAAGGAAGCCGAGCGGCGCGCGATCGCGCCGATGGGCCGCTACGTCGGCATGGCGGTCGCCGGAACCGAGCCCGACGAGATGGGCATCGGCCCGATCGACGCCGTCAACAAGCTGCTCAGGCGCTTCGACCTCCAGGTCGACGATATCGGGCTATGGGAGTTGAACGAGGCGTTCGCCGTGCAGGTCATCTACAGCGCCGAGCAGCTCGGGATTCCCGAGGACCGAATGAACGTCGACGGCGGCTCGATCTCGATCGGCCATCCCTACGGGATGAGCGGCGCGCGCATGACCGGCCATGCGCTGGTCGAAGGCAAGCGCCGCGGCGTCCGCTACGTCGTCGTCACCATGTGCGTCGGCGGCGGAATGGGCGCCGCGGGATTGTTCGAGGTGCTATAAGGCCGCTCCAGTCACGGAGCTTCACCGATGATCATTTCGTCCGCACTGATTATATTGCTGGTCGTCCTGCTGCTGGTGCTGGTCACGTCGCTCAAGAGTTTCGGGATCAACCGCGAGTACCAGCGGGCGGTGTTGTTCCGCCTCGGCCGACTCGGCGCGATGAAAGGCCCGGGTTGGTATTGGCTGATCCCGTTCGTCGACCGCGTCGTAAGGGTCGATACGCGCATCATCACCTATCAGCTCGAGACGCAGGAGACGATCACTCGCGACGGAGTCGCGGTTCGCGTGAACGCCGTGCTCTGGTTCCGCGCCGAATCGCCGATCCAGGTGGTGAACTCGGTCGAGAACTGGATGTCCGCGACGGTCCAGGCCGCAGAGACCGCGCTTCGAGACGCGATCGGCCAAAGCGACCTCGACGACATGCTGAAGAACCGCGTCTCGATCAACCAGCGGCTCCAGCAATTGCTTCGCGAAGCGTCGCTCAAATGGGGCGTCGAGATCGACTCGGTCGAGATCAAGGACGTCGACATCCCCGAGCAGATGCAGCGGGCGATCGCCAAGGAAGCGGAAGCGGTGCGCGAGAAGCGCGCGCGGATCATCCGCGCCGAAGGCGAGCAGGAAGCCGCGACCAAGCTGTCCCAGGCGGCCGATACGATCAGCACGGTCCCGGCGGCGCTCGAACTGAGACGCTTGCAGACGCTCAGCGAGATCGGTGTCGAGCATAATACGACGATCGTGGCGATGCTTCCGGTCGAGCTCGTTCACGCAGCGCGCAAGTTGGCCGGCATGCCGCCGGCCGATGAACCCGAATAGGCTGGCGCGGGTTGAACGAGCGAACAGGGAGGACACACGCATGCCCGAATCCAACTGCCCGCTGGTCGAACGGATCGCGCGGGTGCTCGCCGGGGCGAAGCTCAGCGCGAACGCTGACGGCGACAACGGCCATGCTGCCGAGGAGGTCGACCGGACGTGGCGCGAGCATTTGAACCAGGCGGTCGCCGTCCTCCACACGGCGCGCGAGCCGGATGAAGCTATGGCGGCCGTCGGCGATGCTCAGATGTGGCGTAACATGGTCGAGGCCGCGATCGCGCAGCACATCGATTGACCGCGGCACGCACGAAGACAAAGACTGCAGCCGGCGGCCCCGACCCACGCTGGACGCTATTCTGCTGCATCCTCGCGTCGAGCCTGAGCTTCGTCGATGGCTCGGTGACGAACGTCGCCTTGCCTGCGATCCGCGACAGCTATTCGGCCGGCGCGGCCGACGTTCAGTGGGTGGTCAACGCCTATCTTCTGCCCTTGTCGGCGCTCCTGCTGCTCGGGGGCGCGGTCGGCGATCACTATGGTCGCCGCCGTCTGCTGATCATCGGCACGAGCCTGTTCGCGCTTGCGTCTCTCACCTGCGCGTTGGCGCCCAGTCTTCCACTGCTCCTTGCCGCCCGGGCGGCCCAGGGCGTCGGAGCGGCGCTTCTCCTGCCAAACAGCCTCGCGCTCCTGAATGCCGCATATTCCGGTGAGAAGCGGGGGCGCGCAGTCGGCATCTGGGCCGCCGCGGGCGCTGCAGCGGCGGCGGTCGCGCCGCTAATCGGCGGCTGGCTGGTCGGGAACGTCGGCTGGGCGGCGATCTTCTACATCAATCTGCCGCTAGCGCTCGGCGCGATCCTGCTCGCCGTTCGCTTCGTCGAGGAAAGCCGCGAAGCGGGTGCCGGTCGCACTGATTATGGTGGAGCTTTGCTCTCGACTGCCGGCCTGTTCGGCTTGACCTACGGATTGACGCTCTGGTCGGCACACGGCCGAGCGGACCGAATAGCGGTCATCGCGGTTGCGGCCGGAACGGCGCTGCTCGCCGCATTCCTCTTCGCGGAGCATCGCCGCGGTGGACGCGCAATGATGCCGCTGCACCTCTTCCGCAACCTGTGCTTCTCCGGCCTCAACCTGCTCACCTTCCTGCTTTACGGCGCCTTCGGAGCGGCGATGCTGCTCATTCCCTATGTGCTGATCAGCAGCGGCGGCTATTCGCCCGTGCAGGCCGGGCTCGCGCTCCTGCCGCTGCCCGTGCTGATGACCTCGCTGTCACCCAAGATGGGCAGCGTCGCCACACGCATCGGCCCGCGCATTCCGCTGATGCTCGGCCCGCTGGTGGTTGGCGCAGGGCTGGCGCTCGCGTGGCTGATTTCGACCGACAGCAGTTATTGGTGCGGAGCCTTTCCAGCGATCGTCGTAATGGCCATCGGAATGACGATCGCCGTGGCGCCGCTCACTTCGGCCGTGCTCGGTTCGGTAGAGGAGCGGCATGTCGCGATGGCGTCGGGGTTCAACAGCGCGGTCGCGCGCACCGGCGGACTTATCGCCACGGCACTCCTCGGCGCAGTACTGAGCCGAACAGGCGCGCAGCTGTTCGGCGCATTTCACGTCGCTATGACAGTGGCGGGGATCGTCGCCGCGCTGTCGAGCATCGTCGCGCTGACGATGCTCAGAGCCGTGAAGATGAAAAGCGCCGCCTAGGCGTTGGCGTCGATGAACTTCTCGACGACGGGCGCAATTCGCTCGCGCCACTTGCGGCCGTTGAAGATTCCGTAATGGCCCACGTCCTCGGCGAGAAAATATTGCTTTTTCGCCTTCGGAAGCTTGGTCGCGATGTCGAGCGCGGCCCTGGTCTGTCCGATGCCGGAAATGTCGTCCCGCTCGCCCTCGATCGCCAGGAGCGCCGTGTCGCGGATCGCGGTTGGATCCACGAGCCGATCGCGGTGCTCCATGCGCCCCTCGGGGAGCAGGTGGCGCTGGAACACCACATCGACCGTCTGCAGGTAGAATTCCGCCGTCATGTCGCAGACCGAGCGATATTCATCGTAGAATTTCTGGGTCGCGGCGACGCTCTCCTCGTCGCCTTCGACGAGATGCTTGAACATCTCCCAATGGCTGATGAGGTGCTCGCCCAAGTGCATCGCCATGAACCCGGCGAGCTGGAGAAAACCGGGGTAAACCTTCCGCCCTGCACCGGGATAGATCATCGGCACGGTCGCGATCACGTTGTGCTCGAACCAGCCGTAGGGCCGCTGCGTCGCGAGCGTGTTCACCGCCGTCGGCGCTTTGCGCGTGTCAATCGGGCCGCCCATCATCGTCAGGCTCTTCGGCCGCCACGGATTCCTGTCCGCGTTCATCAGCGCCGTCACGGCGAACGCGGGCACGGCCGGCTGACAGACCGCGAGCAAGTGCGGCCGCTCTCCGGTCCGGTCGCCGATGAACTCGAGGAACTCGACCAGATAATCGACATAGTCGTCGAGGTCGAAGCTGCCGTCGGCCAGCGGTACGCATTTCGCGTCGCGCCAGTCGGTAATGTACACGTCGAAAGCCGGAAGCAGCCGCTCGACAGTCCCGCGCAGAAGAGTCGCATAGTGGCCGCTCATCGGCGCCACGATCAGCAGGCGCGGACCCTTGTCGACACCCTCGCGCGCGAAATGCTTCAATTGGCCGAACGGCTTGCGCAGGAGCACCTGCTCGTCCACCCGGACCTGCTTGCGGCCGACCTTGGTCGAGTGAATGCCAAAGGCGGGCTTGCCGCGGGGAGCGGCGGCGTGGGCGAAGACTTCGAGGCTGGCGGCGACCAGCGGCCCCATCGCACTATAGCCAAGGGGATTGGCGGGGTTGTTCAGCCATCCGGCGCCGAGGCCCGCAAGCTTGCTCGCACCTGCGAGAAGCGAACGCTGCACTTCATAGGCGTCGTAGAGCATCGAACCTCGTTTCTGTCTCGTAGCGAGAACCGATGTGGGCCGCCTTTGCTCCCGTGGCAAGCCCATGCTGCACCCGCGAAAGCATGGAGCGCATAATCCCTGCCGATCCGGTCACGCTCGCGGATTCAGAAGCGTTGCCAAGGCCTCGGGAAAGCGGCGCGAGAGCGGCGCCTGGATATCGCCGTCCAGCTGGATCTCGTAGTCCCCTGCGCCGACCGGTCGCAGTTCACGCACATGCGATACCTTGACCACCCACGAGCGATGAGTGCGCACGAATTCCTCCCCTGCGAATTCCCGGTGCGCGTCGGCCAGCGACTTGCGTGCGAGCGGACGCCGCCCGTCCGTCAGCATGAACTCGACGTAATTGCCGGCGGCTCGAACTGCCGCGATCTCGTCGACCGGAACGCGAAGGAGTCGTTTCCCATCAAGAATGTCGATGGTCCTGCGCTCGATCGGCAGCGTGGTTGGCGACGGAGTCCGTCTTTGGGTGAAGAACCAGAAAATCGTTGCCCAGATGACATAGGCGACCACGTCCTTGCGATATTCGTACCAGAATCCGGCTTCGCCGAACTGGTAGTGCTTGCCGAGCGCCAGGTAGATCGCAACCCGCATCGCATTCATCAGCACGACATGCAGGCCCGAGAAGAGCAGACTGGCAGAGGCGTGGACAAAGAGGAATTTCGGCCAGCGCGTTCGCCCCGGAGGAGCGATGCGGATGGCTCCGTAGATGATGCCGCACGTCAGCAGTGTCGAGACGCCGCTGGTATATTCCCATACGGCTGGTTCCCATGCCGCCAGCCTCTTGCCGTGCTCAGCGGCGTCGTGGATGGCGGTGAAGATATTGAAGGTGTCGATGATCGCTGAAAATGCCGCGATCGTCAGGAATGCGCGGGCAAGCGGCGAGAGATGGATTCGATTGGTCACCCGATCATCGCCGCTCATCCCGCGAGAATTCCGCTCGTCCCTGGAGGAGTTCCGCTCACACCTCATCATTTCAACACTTTTGATCGATCAGCAATGTCAGGCCGCACATGTTTGAAAGCGGTCAATGGCTGACACAACATCCCTCAGACTTTCCCGCCGGCGCCTCCTCGGCTCCATCGCCGCGCTGCCAGCGGCAGCGGCAGTTGCTCGTGTGCCGCTATCCGCAGCGGCAGCCTTCAGGCGCGTCCGGCCGGGCAGCGCCGGCTGGCCGACAGCATCCGATTGGGCCGGTTTATCGAGCGACGTCGGCGGACGGCTGATCCCTGGTGGGCGCCCATCGAAACCGCCGGCCCCGGCGTTTCTTTCAAATCCATTCTACGTGGGGGACCAGGTCGGTCTGACGGAAAGCTCCGGTTGGCTGGGAGCCTGGCGGTCGGAGCCGAGCGTCTATGCAGTACGCGCCGAGAGTGCCGCCGATATTTCGGCAGCGGTCCGCTTTGCCGCCAGGCATCGCCTGCGCCTGGTCGTGAAGGGCGGCGGACATTCGTACCTAGGTGGCTCGAACGCGCCCGATTCTCTGCTTGTCTGGACACGAGCGATGGATCGAATCGAACTCCACGGCGCTTTCGTCCCGCAGGGCTGCCGCTCTGCGCCAGCGCCGGCCGTCAGCGTCGGCGCGGGGTGCCTCTGGGGAAGAGTCTATCGCGCTGTTTCGGTCGAAGGCGGCCGGTACGTGCAAGGCGGCGGTTGCACGACCGTCGGTGTCGCGGGGCTCGTCCAGGGCGGCGGCTTCGGCAGCTTCTCCAAGGGCTTCGGGACTGCCGCGGCAAGCCTGCTCGAAGCCGAGATCGTCACCGCCGACGGCAAAATCCGGGTCGTCAACGCCTGCCGGGATCCTGACCTCTTTTGGGCATTGAAGGGTGGTGGTGGCGGGACCTTCGGCGTTGTGACTCGTCTGACGCTCAAGACGCACGAGCTGCCTGCTACCATCGGCGCGGTCAGGTTCACGGTGCGTGCGATCAGCGACGAGGCCTTTCGGCGGCTTCTGGCTGAATTCCTCGAATTCGCGAGACTGAGGCTATTGAATCCGAACTGGGGCGAGCAGGTCCGCGCCACTCCGGATCGGCGTCTGGTCATCGAAATGGATTTTCAGGGGATCGATTCGCCTGCAGCGGAGAAAGTCTGGAACGGTTTCGTGGCGCGGGTTGAGGCCAGTGCCGCCGAATGGAAAATCGAGCAGCCGTTCTTCGCGCTGGCAGTCCCCGGCCGCAATTTCTGGGACGCGGACTGGTTCGAGAGCCACATCCCTCAGGCGATCAAACTCAATCATGGACCCGGAGCCCGGCACGGCGATTATTGGTGGGAAGGAGACGGAGGCCAGGTCGGCGTCTATTGGAGCGCCTACACGTCGCTGTGGCTTCCAAGATCGCTGCTTGAAGGAGCCGCCAGGGACCGGCTGGCGGAGGCCTGGTTTGCGGCATCGCGACATGCGGGAGTTGCATTTCATTTCAACAAGGGACTCGCGGGCGCGAACCCGGACGTGATCGCTGCAAGCCGCGAGACGGCGACGAACCCGGAGGTGCTCGATGCCTTCGCGCTGGCGATCATCGCCGGCGGCCAGTCCGCCGCTTACCCGGGCTGGTCGGAACCGGACACCCGCGACGCCGAGCTTTCGTCGAATCAAGTCCGCGCGGCAGATCGCGCTCTTCGAGCAGCCGCTCCGAATGGCGGCAGTTATATGTCGGAATGCGACTATTTCCTGCATGACTGGAAGCGCGCGAGCTGGGGACATCACTGGCGGCGGCTGGAAGCGATCAAGCGGCGCTACGACCCTGACGAGTTGTTCGTCGTCCACCACGGAGTGGGCAGCGATCGTTGGAGCAGCGACGGATTTACGAGGATCGCCTAAATTTACTCAACTCGGCTTTTCGACGTGGCCGCCGAAGCCGAAGCGCATGGCGGAGAGGAGCTTGTCGGCGAAGCTTTCGTCGATCCGGCTTCGGTAGCGTTCGAACAAAGCTGCGGTGAGGACGTTGACGGGCACCGCCTCCTCCATCGCTGCATCGACGGTCCAGCGCCCTTCGCCGCTGTCGGCGACGTGGCCGGCAAACTGGGCGAGGCCAGGGTCCTGCGCCAGCTCGATCGCGCAAAGGTCGAGGAGCCAGGAGGAGATGACCGAACCCCTGCGCCAGACTTCGGCGATATCCTCAAGGTTGAGATCGAAGCGCTCCTCCGCGGGAAGCGTGTCCGAAGCGCGTTTCTTGAGCACCTCGAAACCCTCGGCATAGGCCTGCATCAGCCCGTATTCGATGCCGTTGTGAACCATCTTGACGAAGTGGCCGGAGCCCGCCGGGCCGGCATGGATGTAGCCGCGCTCGGCCCGGTCATCGGCTTCGCTTCGGCCGGCCGTTCGCGGGATCGTGCCGTATCCCGGGGCGAGCGTGTCGAAGATCGGATCGAGCATGTCGACGACGGGCTTGTCGCCGCCGATCATCATGCAATAGCCGCGCTCGAGTCCCCAAACCCCGCCAGAAGTCCCGACGTCGACATAGTGGACGCCCGCCGCCGCGCATTCCCGGTGCCGACGCACATCGTCCTTGAAGAAGCTGTTCCCGCCGTCGATGATCACGTCGCCGGGCGTGGCCATGCCTCTCAACGCCGCGACCGTCTCTTCGGTCGGCCCGCCTGCGGGCAGCATGACCCAGAAGATTCGCGGCGTCTGGAGCTTGGCGACGGCATCTTCGAGCGACGCGGCGCCCACGGCGCCGTCTTCCACCAGCTTGCCGACAACGGCAGCATCGCGGTCGAACCCGACCACCTCATGTCCGCCGCGCATCAGGCGCAGCGAAATATTCGCTCCCATCCGGCCGAGGCCGATCACCGCCACTCGCAATTGCCGATCCTCCCAGGACGGCGAACTCTGGATGCGGAGATCGCCTCGAAGTCAAGCGCGGCAATTAAAGCGGGTCGATCGTCACCGTTCGGCTGATGTGAAGGTGCGGAAAAGTGTCGGGAGCGCCGATCACCTTCATGTCGAGATTGTCGAACATCGCCGCCGCGCGATTGATAAAGCCGCTCTTGCGATCGACGTCGACTCGAAAGGCGAAGCTCTCGGTGCCTTTGAGGTGCACCGCTGGCTGGTGCGCGCCCTCGACCAGTTCGAGATCGGCCGTCGCCGGTTGCCAGTCGAGCACCGCCCGATGCTTGTCCAGCATGCTAAGCTTGATCGCGCCTCCGGGAGAGCTTTCCTTGAACCCGATTCCGCTGCGGTCGAATGCCGCGTCGAAGCCCGGATAAGTCAGCGACTGCCCGACCGTCCTCAGTTCCGAGGCGCGAAATCGGTCCGAGGTGGGGATGATCGCCACGTTGAGGATGTCCGTCAGCGGGAAGAACACGCCCGGAGGCGCACACATCGGCAGGAAGCCCTCTCCCAAGCTCTTGGCGGTCTCCGGATCCATGGGCGACAGCTTGACCCTGGCAAGGCTGGTCGAATCGCCGTGCATGGCCGCTCGGCACTTCGAGTCGGGTTCAACTGCCTTCCAGGTACCGTCATAGACCGAAGATTTGCGGATGATGGCGTAGGTTGCGCCTCCGGAAGTCTCCAAATCGAATTCCGTGCGGTAACCGCCGGTCTGATGATCGCCGTCCTTCTCGGTGGCCTGGTAGAGATAATGACGCACTCCGGTCCTCGGCGCCGCAGGAAAGACAGCAGCCGGCTGAGCAGCAACGAGTGCAAGAGCGAACATCGGAATCATCGGCTTTCCCCCTCGGAGCTGTGAGTGCGTCATATCACACGATCGGTTCACCCAAACGCCATTTCGTGCGGCCCATTTGAGCGCCCCGCGCGACGCTGTTAGTGAACGGCAATGGCGACAAACCCCGACAGCCGGCCCAAGGGACGATCGATCAGGAACCTCCGGATGGTCTGGGGATTCGCGCTCCACTATCCCGGGCACATCGCAGCCGCGGTCGCCGCGCTGTTTGTTGCCGCAGGCGCGACGGTGTCGATTCCGTGGGGATTCAAGTTCGTCATCGACAAGGGGTTTGGTCCCGGCGCGGGGAGCGCGCATGCGATTGCGCCGTGGTTCGAGGGGCTCCTTGCGGTCGTCGCTATCCTGGCGCTCGCGACCGCCACGCGCTACTTCTTTGTATCCTGGCTCGGCGAGCGGACAGTCGCCGACATCCGCCTCGCCGTCCATCGCAACCTGCTGCGGCAGTCGCCCGGCTTCTTCGAGGAGAACCGACCGGCCGAAATCACCTCTCGCGTGACCGTCGACACCACGATCATCGAACAGGTCGTCGGGACGACGGTGTCGGTTGCCCTTCGCAACATCGTGATGGCGTTCGGGTGCGTGATCACCATGTTCGTCCTCGCGCCCAAGCTCGCCGGAATGATGCTGCTGATCATTCCGATCGTGCTGGGCCCAATCATCTTTCTCGGGGCGAAGGTTCGCGCGATCTCGGTGCGCAACCAGGACCGAATCGCCGACGTCGGCACGGTCACGACCGAAGTGCTCGGCGCAATGAAGATCGTCCAGGCGTTCAACCAGCAGAAGCGCGAAGCGGGACGCTTCAGCGGCGCGGTCGAACGCGTGTTCGCGACCGCGAGGCGGCGGATTGCGCTTCGAGCCGTGCTCACCGCGCTGATCATCATCCTGATGATCGGCGCGATCGTGCTGGTGATCTGGGAAGGCGCGATCGACGTGGCGGCGGGGCGGATCACGGGCGGCACGATTGCCGCGTTCGTCCTTTGCGGGGGCCTGCTCGCCGGCGCATTCGGAGCGCTCTCGGAGGTCTACGGGGACCTGCTCCGCGCTTCAGGCGCGTCGGAGCGATTGTCGGAGCTGCTGCATGCCGAGCCCAACATCTGCGCTCCTGCGAAGCCCGTGACGCTGCCGCAGCCCGCACGCGGAGCGCTGGTGTTCGAGCATGTGACCTTTCAGTATCCGACCCGGCGTGAAACCTCGGCGCTCGACGACTTCAGCCTTGCGGTGCATCCGCGCGAACGGCTTGCGCTGGTGGGCCCGTCGGGCGCGGGGAAGACGACGATTTTCCAGCTCGCCGAGCGCTTTTACGATCCGCAGGAAGGCCGAATCCTGCTCGACGGAGTCGAGCTCAAGGACGCCGACCCCGCGGACGTGCGGCAACGAATCGCGATGGTGCCGCAGGAGACGGTGATGTTCGCCGCCTCCGCGCGCGACAACCTCCGCTACGGCAATTGGGACGCGAGCGACGAGCAGATCTGGCAGGCGGCCCGCGACGCCCATGCCGAGGAATTCCTGCGCGAGCTTCCCGAAGGGCTCGACACGTTCATGGGCGAAGGCGGAGCGCGCCTGTCGGGCGGCCAGCGACAGCGGATCGCAATCGCCCGCGCGCTTCTTCGCGATGCGCCGCTGCTGCTGCTCGACGAAGCGACCTCGGCGCTCGATGCGGAAAGCGAACGGCTGGTGCAGGACGCGCTCGATCGCCTGATGGAGCACCGAACGACGATCGTCATCGCTCATCGCTTAGCGACCGTTCGCGCGGCGGACCGAATCGTGGTGATGGATCACGGGCGAATCGTCGAGGAAGGCACGCATGCCACGCTCAATGCGCACGGCGGCCTTTATGCGCGCCTCGCTCGACTTCAGTTCGAAGACCGCGCGGCTTAGGTCGCGCTGCCCTCGCCGCCGCCGCTCTGTCCTGAAGTGCTTCCGCCGCGCCTTGAGCGCGACCCGCTGCGCGAGCGCGATCCGCCGCTGCGTGAGCTGCGGCTGGTTGGGCCACGCGACGCTTTCGCCGCTCCGCTTGACCGTTTGGCGCTGCTTTTCGATGCTGTCGATTTGCGTGCCGCGGAAGAGCGGCTCGACCCTGCGCCCGAGGATTTGGCGCGGGAAGTGGAAGACTTCTTTGCAGCGCCGCTCGATCGCGAGCCCGTCGAACGCGAGCCCGATGCGGACGACTTGCGCGGCGAAGATTTGCGCGCGGAGGATTTGCGGGCCGAGGATTTGCGCGAGCCGCTCCGCGATGAAGACGAGGATGAACCCGAGCCGCCGCTGACGACGGACTCGACCTCGGCCGACCATTTGCCGGACAGCACGCGCTGCGCGGCGTCGGCGACCGCTTCGGCGATCAACGAACCGAGCTTGGTTGCGCTCGCGGCGACGCTCGTGGCGGCCTGCTGGGCCGTGTCGGCGGCATCGAGGCCTGCGTCGCGAATTGCGCGGCGCGCTTTCGGACTCGCACTGATTGCCGCAGCCGCGGCCGCGAGTCCGGCGGCGAGCATTTCCTTGCTCATCGCCGCCTTGGCGAGCTTGTCGACCGTGCTTTTGTTCGAGTTAGAACTCGCGCCCGAGCTCGAGCGCGAACGTGAAGATGATGATTTCGAACCGGACTTCGAAGAACTTTTACGTGCAGACTTTGCCATCGCTTCGTCTCCCTCCGTCGCGGGAAAGACACTTTAGAGCCGTAACGGTTCCCGAATGACGCGCAGAAGGCGGTTGCTTTTCCATGAAAATGTAAAGGGCACCGCCGCGCAATGCAGCGATGCCCTTCGACATGGTCAGCGGCCGGAGATGTGGCCGTCCGTCAGCATCTAGAGCTTACGAACACCCCTTTCCGACCTCCCTGCTGAACCATGAGACATCGGATCACCTCCTTTCGCTGCGTTGAAGCCAGCTACGAAGATGAGTCTTTGCCGCGCTGAACACAAGACTTGTAATGATGTGAAGAATCGGCAAACTCTTCGGCTTCGCGTCGCTCAGACGCGGCAATCCTCGATCACCCGGCCGACCTCGCCCCATGGCGGGACGATCGTTGCCGCCAATCCCGACGTGCTGAAGCCGATCCGGCCGCGGCTCGAGGCGATCGCGTCGAGCATCGGATCGAACGGCGCGAACTCGGCCGTGACGCGCGCGTTCGCCGCATCGTAAATGGCGGGCACGCTCTTCGTTTCCGCGCTGGTCCAGATCCACAGGAACGGCGATGTCGCGGCGACCGGCTTGGAAATCGTGACCCGACGCGTCGCGCGCGTGCAGTGGATCGTGACCTGCGGTTGCGATTGAGCATCGACGAACGTCGCTAGGCTGCCGTCGCTCGTCGGCGAATAGGTCCATGCGCCCGCCATCGGCTTTTCGTAACTGAGGTCGCTCAGCGCGGGCGCCTGCTGCGCGTGAAGCAATGCCGGGACAGTCAGCGCGAGCGCTGCGGCGATCATTTTCCTCATGCGCGTCAGCGGCTCAGTCGATCGACCTTGGCCTGCAATTCGGCAAGCTCCGCCTTCAATTGCTCGACGTCACTCGCACTTGGGCTGCTGCTCGGCTTCGCCTCCGCTTTGGGCTTCCCGGTGAACGCCTGGGCGGCCTCGTCGAACATCGCCATGTTGCGCTTGGCGAGGTCGGCGAACATGTTCGCGCCGAACGCGCCCTTGACCGCGCTCTGGTTGCGCTGGAACGCGTCCATCGCCGCTTCGAGATATTGCGGGACGAAATTCTGCATCGAGTTGCCGTAAAGCCCGATCAGCTGCTTCAGGAAATTGATCGGAAGCATCGTCGAGCCGCGCGATTCCTCGTCGACGATGATCTGGGTCAGCACCTGGCGGGTGATGTCCTCGCCGGTCTTCGCATCGACCACTTCGAACTCGCGGCCTTCGCGCACCATTTGCGCGAGCCGGTCGAGCGTGATGTAGGTTGAGCTCTCCGTATCATAAAGCCGCCGGTTGGCGTATTTCTTGATCGTCACCTTGCCGGTGGACTTGGCCATGGATCGCTCCCAAACTCCGGCGATGCCCCTACTACCGGAGGATAGTGCGCTGCAACATGAACGCGCTCCCCGGCCGCTGCCGCTGTTTCTCGAATTGGTGCGCGAGGTGTCCGAGCGCGACCCCGAGCTGGCGCGGGAGGCACTCGCCGGATTGCGCGCGTATGAGCGTGCGCCGCGACCAACGCGCGCCGGCGGAAAGCCGGAAATTGCGGGAGTAGGCGGTGCGTCGCTGCGCGACCACGGCGGCGAAGGACCGCCTGCAGTGCTCGTCCCGTCGCTGATCAACCCGCCGCGTATTCTCGACCTCGACGAACGCGTCTCGCTCACCGGCGCCATCGGAAGAATGGGCAGGCGCACGCTCCTGCTCGATTGGGGAAAAGCCAACGAGCGATCAGGTCTGACCGTCGCAGGGCATATCGAAGATTTGCTACTCCCGTTGCTGCACAGCATCGGCGAGCCGGTCGCGCTGATCGGCTATTGTCTCGGCGGCACCATGGCGATCGCCGCAGCGAACCTCGCTCCCATTGAGCGTCTGATTACGCTTGCTGCGCCCTGGAATTTCTCGCGCTATCCGGAGCGGTCGCAATCCGCGCTGCAGGACATGTGGCGTCACTCCGAACCTGCAGCGCAATCATTGGGCGCGCTGCCGATGGAAGTCCTCCAGGCCGCCTTCTGGTCGCTCGACCCGCAGCGCACGGTCCGCAAGTTCGCCGAGTTCGGCGCACTCCGTCCGGAAAGTGCGGAGGCGCGCCGCTTCGTCGAGCTCGAAGAATGGGCCAACGAGGGCGAGCCCCTGCCCTACCCTGCGGCGCGCGAGCTGATCGAAGATTTGTTCGGCAAGGACCTGCCCGGCTCGGGCGCGTGGCGCGTCGGCGGCCGAGGGGTCACGGACGAACTGGACATTCCGACGCTTCATCTCACTGCAGAGCGCGATCTCATCGCGCCGCCAGACACCGTCGCGACCGGCAACGCTACGGCCATCGCTGCGGGCCATGTAGGAATGATCGTCGGCTCCGCCCGCGAGCGGCTGCATCGCGAGCTCGCATCATTCCTAAGCCATTGAAAAGAATGGCGCACCCGACAGGATTCGAACCTGTGGCCTTTGCCTTCGGAGGGCAACGCTCTATCCAGCTGAGCTACGGGTGCCTGGGGCCGCGACTTAGCGACGGCGGTTGCGCGCGACAAGGTGCGGCGCGATGACGAGAGCATGCGCGAACTCCTCCTCGTCTTGGCCGCTCTGACCGTGCCGGCCGCCGTTTCCGGCCAACCGCAGCACCGCCCCCGCGCCCGCGAAGCCGGGATCGTCATCGGAATCCTTCCGCCGGGACCGCTCAACGCGATCACGGACGTTGCCGGAGTGAAGGTCGGCCAGGTGACGCTGATCGAAGGCGCGAACATCCGCACCGGAGTCACCGCAATCCTGCCGCATGGCGGCAACGTCTATCAGGACAAGGTTCCCGCCGGGTTCGCGGTGGGCAACGCCTACGGAAAGTTCATGGGCTCAACCCAAATCAAGGAATTGGGCGAGATCGAAACGCCGATTTTGCTCACCAATACGCTGAACGTCCCCGAGGCCGCGGCCGGGATCATCGACTGGACGCTCAGGCAGCCCGGCAACGAGGAGGTGCGGTCGGTCAACGCGGTGGTCGGCGAAACCAATGACGGGACGCTCAACGACATCCGCGCTCGCCGCGTCCGGCCGGCGGATGCAATCGCCGCGATCGAGACGGCGCAAACCGGACCGATGCAGGAAGGCTCGGTCGGCGCCGGCACCGGCACGATCGCCTTCAGCTGGAAGGGTGGAATCGGCACCAGCTCGCGCAAGCTCCCCGCGAACCTCGGCGGCTGGACCGTCGGAGTCCTCGTGCAGACCAATTACGGAGGCGTCCTGCAGGTCGCCGGAGTGCCGATCGGTCAGGAGCTCGGCCAATATTATCTGAAGGACGAGTTGTCGCGCTCGAGCGGCGACGGCTCGTGCATCGTCGTCATCGCCACCGACGCGCCTTTGTCGGACCGCAACCTCGAGCGCCTCGCGCATCGGGGCCTTCTCGGAATCGCTCGGACCGGCTCGCCGATGACCAACGGTTCGGGTGAATATGCCGTGGCGTTCTCGTCCAACCCCGACGTGCGCCGGACGCCCGAGCGCCGCGCGCACCCGAGCCCGATCCTCGACCTCCCCAACGACCAGGTCTCGCCACTGTTCGAAGCCGCGGTCGAGGCGGCGGAGGAAGCCGCGATCAACTCCCTCTTCGCGGCCACTCCGATGGACGGCAACGGCCGCCACGTCGACGCACTTCCGGTCGACAAGGTGATCAAGCTCTACAAGCGAGCCCGCCGATAGAAGTTGTTGTGCGCACGGCTCGGCAGTAGAATGCCGCTCATGTGGGGGCGGGCGATCAGCTGCTGTGCACTCGCGCTTGCGGCCTTTGCCGGAGTTCCAGCGCTCGCTGCGCCGGCCGCCAACAGCGCCCGCACGCAAATCCTGTTTCTCGGTACCGCGGGCGGGCCCCCGCTGAGGTTCGACCGCTCGGAGCCGTCAACGCTGCTGATCGTCAACGGCCGCGAATATCTGATCGACTGCGGGATCGGGACGGCTCGCCGCCTGGTCGAAGCGGGAGTGGATTCCAGCGCCATCAAGACAATTTTCTTCACCCATCTTCATGCCGACCACGACATGGGCCTCGCCGATGTTATGGCGAACGACTTCTTCGAGGGCGGCGGAAGCGGCGCGAAAGGCGCATTCAGTATTTACGGGCCGCCGCAGACGAAGCAGCTCGTCGACGCAGCGTTCCAGTTCATCTCCGTAGGGTTCCGCCCGTTCGCGGCCGCTCCTCCGACGGCGTACAGGAAAAGCGGAAACCGGTTCGTCAGTCCCTTCGTCACCCACGAGGTGCCTCGCGGCGGAGTGATTTTCGATGACGGGAACATTCGCGTCAGCGCGGCGGAAAATTCGCACTATCTGATGATCCCGCGCGCCATTCGTCCGCAATTCAAGACATACTCGTATCGGATCCAAACTCCCGACGGAGCGATCCTCTTCACCGGCGACACCGGTCCCACTGGAGGCATGCCTCGACTGGCGAAAGGGGCGGATGTGCTGATCGCGGAATCCTCCTACCGCGATCCTGCCGACCTCGACGCCTCCATCAGCGCGCGGGCGGCGCGCAATCACTGGAACTCCGTGGTGACAAAGCGCTTCCGCGACCATTTCGTCAACGAACATCTCGACACGCGGCAAATCGGGCAGATTGCCGCGACAGCGGGCGTCAAAGCGGTGGTTCTCTATCATTACGATCCAGCCGACAAAGCCGATCGGTCGGCTTACGTCAGCGGCGTGAAAAGCGATTTCGCGGGGCCGGTGTTTGCGCCCGACGATCTCGACCGCTTCTGCCTGAGCTCCGGCATCCTCGCGGCCTGCGGTACCGCGCGCCGGCGCTAGTATTCGCCGTAGCGGCCCTTCACGCTCTCCAGCAGCTTGGCGCTGTTGTAGCCGACCCCGTCCTTGAACACGAGGATCACGTTCTCGACGTCGCCAATTTTCGCCGCGGGGTTGCCGCTGACGATGAACAAGTCGGCGTCCTTGCCTGCGGCGATCGAGCCGATCCGGTCGGCGAGTCCCAGATAAGTCGCGCCGTTGAGGGTCGTGATTCGAATGGCCTCGACCGGAGTGAAGCCCGCTTCGACCAGCAGCTCGATTTCGCGCAGGTCGCCGAAGCCGGGGATCACGCCTCCGTTGCCGGTCGGGTCGGGGCCGGCGAGCAGCAATCCGCCCGAAGCGACGAACTGTCGCTCGAGCCCCATGTCATTTTGGAACGCTTGCACGAAGCCCTGAGCGCGCGGGCTCGAGCCACGGGCCGCCGCGATGTTGCGCATGTAGAGATAATCGTTGCGCGCCTGGGGCGTCAGCACGTCCATCGCCTTGGGCTTCAGCGGAACGTGGAGCTGAAGCGGAAGCTCCTGCTCGAACACCGGCAGCGTGGAAGTCACCGCCACATGATGGTCGACCAGCAACCTGATCAGCGCATTTGCTTCCGCGCTCTCCGGCTTCATCGCGATCAGCGTCGGGATGCCCTGCCCGGCCGAACATTTGTCCGGCTGCTTGCCCGGGTCGAGCTCGGTGTTGACGAAGAAGCCGTGCTCGAAATCATCGATCCCCAGGGCGACCGCCTCGGGATAGGTGACCGAGCACAGATGCCCGGTGATCTTCAGGTGCCGCCGGTGCGCCTCGTCGCTCGCTGCTTTGAGCTCGGCGCGCGTGATGTGCATGTAGGCCTTGAACGAGGTCGCGCCCTGGTCGGCCCAGAAGGCCACGGTCGCGCGCGCATCGGCCGCGTCGCGCAGCTGGTGCATCTGAATGAACGGGCTGTCGGGACCTTCGAGGTAGGGCGCAGTGACGTCCATGTGCGGGCCGACCATCTTGCCGCTGTCGATCTCCGATTTGACGTTGAGGTCGTCATAGGGCTCGACGCTTCCTGTCGTGCGCATCGTCGTCACCCCATTCGCCAGGTAAAGGCGCGGCGCGCTGAAGGTCATCTGCGGCACCAGGAGCGGATCGTCCGAATGGCCCGACGCATCGAGGTTCGGCCTGGCGATATAGAACATGTGGTTGTGCATGCCGACGATGCCCGGCATCGCCGTCTCACCGGACCCGTCCAGCGTCGTGTAATCCGGCGGAATCGCCGAACCGGCCGGGAGCACCGCGCCGATCTTCGGCCCGTCGATCAGCAGGGTCGCATTCTCGATCGGCGCGGCACCGGTGCCGTCGATGATCCGCAAGTGGGTGATCGCGGTCTGACCCGAGGGCACATGAACGAAGGGTTGCACCTCAGGCCCGAGTGGAGACGGCGGCGCGAGCACGGGCGCTGCGGAAACAGCCGATGCAATTGCGATAGCGGCAGCGGCCGCAAGCAGACGCAAGTTCATAGCACCCCCTCCTGCTGCGCGAGTGCTAGCATGCAATATCACGCAGGCGAAGCAGCCGTTTGGCTCCGCTCTGTAACCTTTTGCCGCACCGTTATTCGGCGGCTCATCTGCCGTTCACCCGCAAGCTCCATGGCGGGCGCGGGAAAGCGAAGGCGAGGCATGGACATCAACTATCTGTTTCGGCGGCAGCAGATCGAACGCAGCCGCGCCAAGGCCGCGGGGTCCGATGTCGCGCGTCGGCTCCACGAGCAACTCGCCGGGGAATATGAAAAGCGGATCGAACAGGTGACCAAGGGTCGGGTGAGCTTCGTCCGGTCGCCTGACCGCAGTGCGCGGCGCTAAACGCCAGCAACCCGCGGCTCCTGCAATGTTCTTCGTCGAACGCGTGCGCCGCTGGGCGAATTGCGTTTGAACGGCGTCGATTTACCGCCCCACGCTGAGGTCAGGGCAAACTTCGGTCTGTAGAGGTAAATCTGACTGGACATTTGATTCGCCGGCCGAGCGCAATCGCTCTGCTCGCGGCCGCCAGTTCGATCATCCCGGCTTCCGCGTCGGCGCAGTCGACGAACCCGCCGGCGCCCGCGGCGAAGGCTCCGCCGCCGCGGGCGATCGTCGTCACCGGCACCCGCCGGCAATACGACAGCACCATCGACCGCCGCATCTACTCGATCGGGAACGATGTGCAGGCGGCCAACGGATCGATCGGCGATGTTCTGCGCAACATCCCCTCGGTCGACGTCGACCTTCAGGGCAACGTCAGCCTTCGCGGCGACAGCCATGTGACGATCATGGTCGACGGCAAGCCGACCAGCCTGTTCAACGGCCCGGGCGGCGGCCAGACTTTGCTCCAGGTGCCCGCCAGCCAGTATGAGCGGGTCGAGGTGATGACCAATCCGTCAGCCGCGTTCGGCGCGAATGGCTCGGGCGGGATCATCAACCTGATCACCCGCAAGAATCGCGCGAGCGGAGTGACCGGGTCGGTGCGCGGCGCGCTCGGAACGCGCGGACGGCGCAAGCTCGGGGCGTCGATCGCCGACAAGGTGGGCAAGCTTACGCTCAACGCCGATGCGAGCTGGCGCGGAGACCCGCAGTTCACGACCGACATCGTCAACTTCTTCGAACCCGACTCGGGAGTGACCAGCCGGGAAGTCACGAAAGGCGTCGGCGAGGTCCATCTTTGGACCGCGCGCGTCGGCGCGGACGCCGACCTCGGCGGGTTCAACAGCCTGTCGGCCGACATCCACCGCACGGACTTCCTGTTTCATTCGGATATGAAGTCGACGCTGATTGGAACCGATGCTTCCGATGCGATCGTCCGAGAGTTCGACCGCAACGGCTTCTTCCTTCAGAACCGCTTCGACACCGAAGGCTCGCTGAGCTTCAATCACGACACCAGCGGCAAGGCGGACGATTATTCGGCGAGCCTGACCTACGAGAGCACCCGCAACGACGATGTCGACCGCTTCGACAACATCTCGCCGCTGCCGCCCGCGCCCGACCTGTTCGACAATGTCAGCCGCATTTCGCAGCTGCACCGCACCGAAGCGAAAGCGGACTACACCTCGCCGCGCCCTGACGGCTCGTCGATTCAGGCGGGGTTCGACGTCCAGCTCGACCGCGATCGCTTCCACGACCTCGGCGGCTTCGGCGCCACGGCGGCGATCGCGGCAGTGCCGCAGCCGCAGTTCACCGAGCTGTTCGCGTTCGACCGATCGGTCGGCGCAGCTTACGCCATCTATCAGCGGGACTTCGGAAAACTCGAGACCGAGACCGGCATTCGGCTGGAGGCGGAGGATCGCCGCTCCGGCGTGATTGGCGACGGATCGTCGCGTGATCGCCAGGCGCGGTTCTTCCCCTCGCTGCATCTCCAATGGAAGCTCGACAAGACTCTTTCGCTCAAAGGCAGCGTCAGCACGCGAATCCAGCGGCCCGATCCCGAGGATTTCGACCCTTTCCGCCGTTTCGTCGACCCGTTCCACTTCGATGAGGGCAATCCACGGCTCAAGTCCGAAACCACGCTCTCGTTCGAAGGCGGGATCGAGCGCAAGAAAGGCAAGTCGTTCGGCGCGGCGACGCTGTTCTACCGTCGCAACCGCGATGGGGTGACGGACCTCAGCCAGGACCTCGGTGACGGTGTGCTCCTCACCACTCGCGAGAATCTGGTCGGAAGCAGCGAGCTGGGCTTCGAGCTGGTCGCCAATGGGCCGCTGACGAAAACGCTCGGCTATCGCCTCAGCGGCGATGTCTATCGCTTCTCGATCGACGCGACAAACCTCGGCTTCGGCCGCCGCTCTGCGCTCATTGAATCGGGGAAGGCGGGAATCGACTGGCAGCCCGGAAAGAAAGACCTCGCTCAGCTCAACGTCTCGTTGAGCGGCGAGACCCTCTACCCGCAGGGGGAGGCGGACCCGATGCTTCTCATCAATCTCGGCTATCGCCACCAGCTCACCAGACAGCTGTTCGCCTTCCTCACCGCCCAGGACGCGCTTCACACCTACACCGCGCACGGGCGAATCCGAACGCCGACGCTGATCCAGAGGACGTTCGACAGCGCCAAGACCCAGGCGGCGTTCATCGGTGTCACCTGGAATTTCGGCGGTAAGGGCAAGCAGCCGGGGTTCGACTATGCGGGCTGAGCGCCGTCCCCCGCGCGCGACCACACTAACGCAAGTGATTCAATATGCTCGCAAACCGCCCCCAAATTGTGGATAACTCGGCGTTAGCGATTCGTACGGGGCGAGTCGCGCTGGTGTCGGGGGCGGACACCGTGACGAATGATCTAAGCTATTACAGGCGCCGCTCGTCGGAAGAGCGCACCGCTGCGTTGAATTCGCGGGACCCGCGCGTCCGGCGCGTCCACATCACCATGGCCGAAGCCTATGAGGAGCGCGTGCGCGCGATGACCGCGCATCACGAGCAAATCTATTTCCCGCTTGTCGAGAACGCCTGAGCCTGGCGCCGCTCAGCTGGAGATCGGCAGTTCCAGCACTGCGTACAGGAACAACAGAACGACGATCGAAAGCAGCGCCAGCCCGGCGAGGACGGCGATCCTCTCGACCGTCGACATCGCGGATAGAAGCCGCTCTTCGATGGCTCTTGGAACTGCCTTCGGAGCCGCTGCTTCGGCGGGCGGCTGGGCGTCCGCCGGGGAGCGCAGAAGCGCGGCGCTGACCGAACCCTTCGAAATGCCGCTGACGAAGCGGCAGCCGAAATAGCGCCCGTCCGAGCGGACGATCCGCGCTTCGGTTAAGCCGGCGTGCGGCAAATCGAGATCGAGAGTCTCGCCAACGCTGAGCCGGGCTGCGGTCTCGATCAGCATGCCGCCTTCGGAGATGTTGTGGATCAGGACCTTCGTCCCGGTCGGCTCACCGGCGGGGTCGACATGGAGCTTCAGCGTCCGGCGAACGGCGCCGCGCCTGTTCGCGCCCTTGGGCGCGCTGCTCAAATGCGCGACAAGCGGTTTCAAGACCAGGTCCTCGCCGGCCAGTTCGCGCTCGGAAGGTTAAGAAGAAGTTTCGGCCGGCGGCGCTCGCCGGGTTAACCAAGGCGACAATGCGGAACCGCCCTCCCCGCCTCCCGTTGAGGCGCCGCATGGAGAGCGCGGTCAAAGACAAGCCCAAGGGCTCGCTGATCCAGCCGCCGCCCGCGGCCGAAGCCTTCTATTCCGAGGTGCTCCAGTGCATGGCCGCGTCGGATATTCCGTTCCTGCTTTCGGGCACTTATGCGCTGTCGAGCTACACCGGCATCGACCGCCCCACCAAGGACGTCGACGTGTTCGCCAAGGCCGGCGACGCGCTCAAGATGCTCGCTTATTTCAAGGAGCAGGGTTTCGACGTCGAGATTGTCGACGAGCGCTGGCTGGCGCGGATCACGCGCGGCAAGATGTTCGTCGACATCATTTACAACATGCCGACGGTGACTACCCACGTCACCGACGAATGGTTCGAGGGCGCGCCAACCGCGGAGCTGTTCGGAGCCAAGGTCCGGCTGGTCCCGCCGACGCAATTCATCTGGTCCAAGATCTTTGTCCAGGACCATCATCGCTACGACGGCGCCGACGTCGCGCACATGATCCTCAAGCGGCACAAGGAGATCAACTGGGAGCAGCTCCTCAGCCACCTCGAGCTCTATTGGGAGGTTCTCCTGATCGCGCTTCTGAATTTCCGGTTCATCTACCCGAGCGAACGCGACTGCATTCCCAAATGGCTGATGGACGAACTGCTCGAACGGCTGAAAGACCAGTCGGACGTGAAGGGACCGGGAAAGAAGGTTTGTCGCGGCCGCATCTTCTCCCCGCGCGATTACGCCATCGACGTCGATCAGTGGGGCTTCTCCGAACCGGTCGGTAATCTCGAAGAGCAATATGGCAGCGACTGAACCGGCAAACGGCAAGCTGCGAGTCGCGGCGATCGGCGACCTCCATGTGATGGAAGACAGCGTGGCGCCTTATCGCGAGCTGTTCACCGAAATCTCCAATGCCGCGGACGTCCTCGTGCTGTGCGGCGACCTCACCAATTTCGGGAAGACGCGCGAGGCCGAGATCCTGGCCGAGGACGTCCGTGCTTGCACGATTCCGGTACTCGGCGTTCTCGGCAACCATGATTACGAATGCGGCCAGCCGGAGAAGGTCTGCTCGATCCTCCGCTCGGCCGGGATGATCATGCTCGACGAGCAGGCGCACGAGATCGACGGCGTCGGGTTCGCCGGCGTGAAGGGCTTTCTCGGCGGATTCGGCCGGGGAGAGCTGGCGCCGTTCGGCGAGCCGATCGTCAAGGCGATGGTCGACGAGGTGCTGAGCGAAGCGCGCAAGCTCGAGAACCAGCTCCGCACATTGCGCACCGATCGAAGCGTCGCGGTGCTCCATTATTCGCCGATCCTCGCGACGATCGAAGGCGAGCCGCCGGCGATCTTCCAATATCTCGGATCGCAGCGGCTGTGCGAGCCGATCGACCGCTTCGACCATGTAAAGGCGGTGGTCCATGGTCACGCGCATCACGGCACCTACGAAGGGCAGACGCCGCTCGGAAAGCCGGTCTACAACGTCGCGCAATTCGTGCTCCGGCCGAAATTCGGCAAGCCCTATGTGGTGCTCGAAATCTAGGCCTTGTCCTCGCCCGGAATGGGCGTCGGCGTGTCGAGCGCCTCGATCACGTAGAGGCGCTTGACCAGAACGTAGCTGACCACCGCCAGCGGGGCTGCGAGGAGAACTCCGAGGAAGCCGAACAGGAGCCCAAAGGCGAGCAGCGCGAACAACGTGATCACGGCTGGAATCTCGACCGCAAATTGCTGGATCACAGGCTGGATCACATAAGCTTCGACGTGGTGGACGACGACATAGAGTCCAACCACCCAAAGCGCGAGTTCGGGCCCCTGGACCAGCGCGACCATGATCGCCGGGATCGAAGAAGTGATGGCGCCCGCATAGGGGATGAACTCAAGCACTCCGGAGATCAGGCCGAGCACCAGCGAGGACTGGACTCCGAGCAGCCACAGCCCGAGCCACGTCATCGCGAAGATCAGGACCATCGCCATGAGCTGGCCCTTGAGCCAAAGCCGAAGCGCGCGTTCGGAATCATCCATCGCTTCGCCGACCAGCGAGCGCTTCGCCGCGGGGATCAGCTTGATCGTCCCGATCCCGTAAAGTCGCGGCTGAGCGGCGAGGAAAATTCCGCCGAAAAAGACGATCAGGACGCTGGCGACCGTCAAGGTCGCCGACGAAAGGACGCCCGTCAGGTTTGCGCCGATCAGGCTGCCCGAGTGCGCAGCCAACATCCACCGTTCGACAGGATGCCCGAGCCCGAACGCGGCAATGTGCTGGTCGATGATCTTCGCCGCCTCGGGCAGAGCGGTGGCCAGCTGCGCGCTTTGCGCACTCACCTGCGAGCCGACCGCCCAGGCGACGAGCGCGATTACTGCAACGACAAGGATGATCGCCAGCATCACCGCGAGCCTGCCCGGCAGGCGCAAATACTTGCGCAACGTGTCGGCGATCGAGCGGAAGATGGTCGCGATCATCACTGCTCCGAAGAGGAGCACGACGACGGTCCGCACCTGCCAAAGGAGAAATGCTGCGGCGACGAGCGAAATGACGATCAGAGTCCGTCGGACGAACCGCGCTTCGTCGCTCTCTCTGCCGTCAGTCACGCCGCGACAGCGCGTCTCCGAGCATCGTGGTTCCATCGACTCAGCGGCGAGTTGACCATGAACCCCGATCCGCGCACTGCGTTTGCGAGCCCATGACGCGAATTCCTGCCCTGTTCATCGGACACGGAAGCCCGATGAATGCGCTTCAGCTAAACGGCTATACGCGCGCGTGGCGGGAGATTGGGCAGCAGCTTCCGCGCCCGCGTGCGATCCTCTGCATCTCCGCCCACTGGTTCTTCGGAGCGACCGCGGTCACGGCCATGCCCAAACCGCGGACCATCCACGATTTCTACGGCTTTCCGCCCGAGCTGTTCGCATTCGACTATCCCGCTCCGGGCGACCCGGCGCTCGCGGCCGAGGTGGTGGATACCGTGGCGCCGGTCTGGTGCGGCCTCGACGGCGACCAGTGGGGCCTCGACCATGGCGCCTGGAGCGTGCTCGCCCACCTCTACCCGCGCGCGGAGATTCCAGTCGTCCAGCTGTCGATCAACGCGCTGAAGCCGCTCGATTACCATCTCGACCTCGGCCGCCGACTCGCTCCGCTGCGCGACAAGGGCGTGCTGATCCTCGGAAGCGGGAACGTGGTGCACAATTTGCGCCGGATCGAGTGGAATCGGCCCGACGAAGGGTTCGACTGGGCGCAGCGGTTCGACGATGCGGTGGTCGACCAGCTCGCCGACGATCCGGCAGACATCCTCCAGCTCACCGGACACGCCGATTACGCGCTCGCCGTGCCGACGCCCGACCATTTCATCCCGCTGCTCTATACCGCCGGGCTCGCCGCGGCTTCCGGCGAGGCGATGAATCCGGCGCTTCGCGGCTATGCGATGGGCTCGCTGTCCATGACCAGCTACGCCGTCGGGGCGGACCTCCGCTGCGAAGAAGGCGAAGGCGCCGCGACCATTCCAGAAGACGTTCCGGCGGACGACACCAACATTTAAGCCGCGGGCCAGCCTTCGATCACTTCGACGAAGCGGCTGAGCCAGGCGTTGGTCTGGTGGCCGTCGACGACGCGGTGGTCGATCGTCAACGTCACATAGGCCATGGGCAGGATCACCATCGCATCCTCGCCATCCATCTCGCGGACGACTACGCGTTTTTGGAGCCTGCCGATTCCGAGGATCGCCGCTTGTCCCTGATGCAAGATGATGGGCGCGGCGAGCAGCGAACCCGACACGCCATGGTTCGAGATGGTGAAGCTTCCGCCGCTGACTTCAGAGCGCTCGAGCTTCCCCTCGCGTGCGCGGCGGGTCAGGTCGTCTAACTTCGCCCCAATCTGTTCGAGGTTGAGCTTACCGGCATCCTTGACGACTGGCACAATGAGACCCTTTTCGCCGAGAGCCGTGCCGACTCCGATGTCGATCGTCGGAGAGATCGCGATCCGGTCCCTTTCCCAGCGGCCGTTGATCGACGGCGCAACCACCATCGCCTCGGCCGCCGCTTTGACGATGTAGGCGGTGTAGCTGAGCTTGATGCCGCGCGCGGCCCTGGCGGCCTTGTGCGCAGCGATCGCGGAGAAGTCGGCCTCGAACACCGCGGTGACATGCGGCTGCTCGGCAACCGCGCGCGCCATATTCTGCGCGATGGTCAGCCGCATCCGGTCGTGCGCGATGTCGTGCGCGCTGAAGTGACGTGGCTCGGCGGTCCTCGGCTCTCCGACACTGACGACGGTCGCTTGCGCCACTGCGCGATCAACATCTTCGCGGGTGATCCGCCCGTCGCGGCCCGTGCCCTGGATGCGGGACGCGTCGATTCCGTTCTGCTGCAGCGCGCGGCGGACGGAGGGCGAGAGGCGCTCCTCACTGTTCCCCGGCGAAGGCCGGGGCCCAGGCGCGGCGTCAGCCGCAGCAAAGGAAGGACCCGCTGCTGGCGCAACTGCCTGGACCCCGGCCTGCGCCGGGGAACCGGTTTGAATCCTCGCCAGCAACGCTCCGGGAACAGCCTCCGCATCTGTCTCGAGGACAATCTCGGCAAGCACGCCCGCCGCGGGCGAGGGCACTTCCTGAGTCACCTTGTCGGTCTCGAGCTCTACCAGCGGATCGTTCTCGGCAACCGCTTCACCGACTTGCTTGAGCCACGCGCGGACGACGGCCTTCGTGCCCTCCTGCTCGTCGGGAACGCGGACTTCGATCAAGTCAGAACCCCACCAGCCGCTCGATCTCGGCTCGGATTTGCTCGGGACCCGGAAGCGCCCATTCCATCAGCTTGGGATGATGCGGGCTCGGGATGTCGGGCATGGTCACGCGCGCGACCGGCGCGTCGAGGTCGAGGAAGGCTTCGTCGGCAACGACCGCGGCGATCTCCGCTCCGAAGCCGCCGGTGCGCAAATCCTCGTGAACGATCAGGCAGCGGCGCGTGCGGCGAATGCTGTCGAGCACCATGTCCCTGTCCCAGGGCTGAAGCGTTCGCAGATCGATGACGTCGGCGCTGAATCCGTCCGCCGCAGCCTCGCAGCGCGGCACCATCGCGCCCCACGTGACGATGGTGATCGCATCGCCTTCGCGCGTCTTCTTGGCTCGCCCGAACGGAAGCACATAATCATCGCCGGGCCACGGCCGCCGCGCCCAGCTGTCGTCGAGCATCGCGCGATGTTCGAAAAAGATCACCGGGTCGTTGCCGCGAAGACTCCCGCGCAGAAGCCCGACCGCGTCCTCGGCATTGCTCGGCACCGCGACCTTCCAGCCGGGATTGTGGACGAACTCGACCTCGTTGGTCATCGAGTGCCACGGGTCGCCGCACTTGAAGAAGCCGCCCGGAATCCGAAGCACCATCGGGGCTGCGAAACGATTGTTGGTTCGCCAGCGCATCGTCCCGCAATCGTGAATTTGCTCGGTCGCGGGCTCGGCATATTTGCGGAACTGGATTTCGGGGACGGGCATCAGGCCGGCGAGCGCCATTCCGACGGCCCGGCCGACGATTCCCTCCTCGTTGAGGCTGGTGTCGAACACGCGGATCGCGCCGAATTTCTCCTGAAGCCCGAGCGTCACCGCGTGGACTCCACCCTTGGGTCCCACGTCCTCGCCGAAGACGAGCACGCGCGGGTTCGATTCGAGCTCCTGCTCGAGGACCCGGCGGATTGCGGTCACCATGTTGATGCGCTGCCCGGAACTCGAGGGCTCGTCTGTCGCCGCGCGAGGCTCATAGCGGCTGTTCCACAAGCCGCCGACCTGCTGCATCTCGCCTTCGTAGAAGACGCTGCCGGTGACCTCTTCAGGCGACGAGACCCCACGCGCCTCGGCTTCGGCGACCGCCGCCTGCACCTGCCACGCGGTCTCCTGTTCGAGGCTCGCCCACGCGTCCTCGCCGATCTGCACGCGCGCGCATTGCTTCTTCAGCTTCGGCAGCGGGTCGCGCGCCCATTCGGCCTTGATCTCGGCCTCGCTCTTGTAGGTCTGGGTATCCTGTGCGCTATGCCCTTCGAGGCGCGGGACGGTGAGCCGCAGCAGCACGGGCGCCCGCTGTGTCCGGACATGAGTGACAGCCCGATCGACCAGCGCCGCCGCCTCGGCCGGATCGGTCCCGTCGCCGTTGAAGATCGTCAGCCCCGAGAAGCTCGCGAGATTGGCTGCGATGTCCTTGCCAGGTGTCTGATATTCCGACGGGACCGAGATCCCATAGCCATTGTCCTCGATGGTCATCAGCAGCGGCAAAGATTGCGTGGTCGCAATTGTTAGCGCCGACCAAAATCCCCCCGTCGCGCAGCTCGCATCACCTCCGAGCACCACAGAAATCGCATCGCCCGGCCCCTCGCCGAGGACCTTGTGCTTGTAGGCGATCGCCTGCGCCCAACCGGCGGCCGGCGTGTACTGGCCTCCGACCCCGCCGGCCATCGGCAGCGCGTGCGCTCCGCCGGGGTTGGGATAATTGAACACGACCCCGATATCGCGGCCGTTCGAATAACCGCCGGCGAGGCCCATCCCCGACCCGATCGCATCGGCGAGCGGCACTCCGAGCGCCAGCAGCAACGGCCGTGACCGATAGTAGCCGAAGACGCCGTCGCCGTCCTTGAGCCGAAGCCCGAGCAGCACCTGCGCCATGTCATGGCCTCGAGCGCTGAACTGGTAGAGGACCTTCTTTTGAGGAACGAGCTCCTCTTCCTCGATCCGGTCCATCTCGCGGCTGGTCAGGACCAGCCTCGCAACCTCGCGCCAGTCGACTTCCGCCGAAACCTTGCCGGGATCACGATCGGCCATGGTCAGGAGTCCATCGCTCCGACCACGGCCGCGGTAAATCGGTCAATCTGGTCGTCACCCATTCCGACGACGTTGAAGCGGCCAGAATCCGCCATGTAGATCGCGTGATCCTCGCGCAGCTTGAGCACCTGTTCCTTGCTCAGGGGGAGCATCGAGAACATGCCGTACTGCCGGCCGATGAAGGACAGGCGCGGGTCGGCGGCGGCGATCCGCTGGCGCACCGCATTGATCCGGTCGCGCATTCCGGCAAGCTCGACCAGCCAGCGCTCGCGAAGCTCGGGGTCGTCGAGAACGATTCGGACGCAAGCCGCGCCATGATCCGGCGGCATCGACCACATTTCCCGCGCCACCTTGTAGACATGGCTCATCGCATTGGCGCTGGCGTCGGCGGAGGCCGACTTGATCCACAGCGAGCCGACGCGATCGCGGTAAACACTGAAATTCTTGTCGCAGCTTTGGGCGATGATCATCTCGTCGCAGCTGTCGAGCAACAGGCGAACGCCGAACGCATCTTCGTCGAGCCCGCGGCCGAAGCCCTGGTAGGCGATGTCGACGAACGGGACGAGTCCGCGATCGGCGACGACCCGCGCCACCTCGCGCCACTGGTCGTCGTCGAGCTGAGCGCCGGTCGGGTTGTGGCAGCAACCGTGAAGCAGCGCGATGTCGCCGGCCTCGGCCGAGCCGAGTGCGTCGATCATCGCGTCGAAACGGATCACCGCCTGCCCGCGCTCGTAATAGGGATAGTCGATCTGGCTGAGGCCGACCGCGCGGATGATCGGCGGATGGTTGGGCCAGGTCGGACCCCCCACCAGCACGCGGGCACTGGGGTTGGCCATCGCCAGCAGCTCGAACCCGAGCCGGAGCGCTCCGCAGCCGCCGGGTGTCTGGACTCCAACGATGCGATCGTCATCGGCATGATGGCCAAGCAGGATCGGCCGAAGCAGCTGAGCGAACCTCTTGTCGCCCGCGCTTCCGAGATAGGCCTTGGTGACCTGGGTGTCGTGAAGCCGCTGCTCGGCTTCCTTGATCACCTTGAGGATCGGGGTGTTGCCGGCGCCGTCGCGGAACACCCCCACGCCGACGTCGATCTTGTCGGGCCGCGGGTCGCGGTTGACCATGCCGATCAGCGCGATCAGCGAGTCATTGGCGACTGGAGGGAGGTCGGCAAGGCCGCTCGGGTTCGCGCTCGTCTCGGTCAACATGGACAGCGGATAGCGCGACTCGTTCCCCGGCGAAAGCCGGGGCCCAGGAGCGCGCAAGCGCTGCTGACACAGCGCCCTGGACCCCGGCCTAGGCCGGGGAACTAAGCATCGTAGTCCACCGCGACTCCATCGCCCAGCGGGACCGACTGGCAGGTCAACACGTAACCCGCCGCAACCTCCTCGTCGGTGAGGCCATAGCGCGCGGCCATTTCCACTTTGCCCTTGGTGACCTTCGCTCTGCAGGTTGCGCAGACGCCCGCCTTGCAGGCGAAGGGGGCCGGAAGCCCCGCCGCCCTGGCGCTGTCGAGGATGTTGCCTTGGCTGAACGGCACGAGCCGAGTGCGGCCGTCCAGCGTGACGGAGACGCTGACTCCTGCTGCCTCGGTCTGCAACTGCTCGATTTCACGCGAGACGGAGCCCGCCGGCCGATCCGCCGTGAAGCGCTCAATATGGATGCGCTCCTTGGGCACATTGCCATCCAGGAGCGCGCCTTCGGCGGCATCCATCATCGGCCCGGGGCCGCAGATGAACCATCCGTCCACATTCTCTGCATCCGGGATGAGGGCGGGGATCGCCTCATCAAGGCGCGCGCGCGTCAACATCCCGTTGAACAGCTCGATGTCCTGCTCTTCGGCATCGAGGAAATGGTAGATTTCGAAGCGGCCGAGGTGCTTGTCCTTGAGCGCCGCAAGCGCTTCCAGGAAAATGATCGAGCTGCTGTCGCGGTTGCCGTAGAGCAGGGTGAAGCGGCTGTTCGGTTCATACCTCAGCGTCGTCTTGATCAGCGAGAAGACGGGGGTGATCCCCGATCCACCCGCGATTGCAACGAGGTGCCTGGACTTCGCCGCATCGAACTCGGTCGTGAAGCTGCCGTGCGGCGGCATGACGTCAACGCTGTCCCCAGCCTTGAGCTCGTCTCCCACCCAGTTCGAAAACAGGCCGCCACCGATCCGTTTAACCGTGACCATCCAGTCCTGTTCGTCGGGGGCGGTGCAGAGCGAATAGTTGCGCCGCACCTCTTCGCCGTTGAGCATCGCTCTGAGCGTCAAGTGCTGCCCGGCCTTGAAGGAAAATTGGTCGCGAAGCTCCAGTGGGACCTCGAAGCGGATCGAATTCGCTTCGCTCGTTTCCGGCACTACTTCTGCGACGCGCAGTGCGTGGAAATGCTCGGCCATGTGATTGCGGTTAACCTACCACTTCGCGTCGGGATAGGTGCGCGGCAAGAACTGCATGACCGCTAGCAGATGGCCGAGATGCTCGCTGTGGTGCCCACGTCGACCGCCGACGATCGCACGCTGCTCAGCGAGAGCCTCCAATTTCGCGTTGGCAAGTACTGACTCAATTGCAGAGCGATACTCGTCCTCGAACTCGCGCGGATCGGGGGCGATGCCCGCGTCGATGGCCGCCTGCAGGCCCTCGTCCACCTCGAACAGCTCGGGGATGAACCGCCAGTTCCAGTCGAGCCCTTCGGCCATTCGCCGGGCGCTCTCTTCGGTTCCGTCGCCGAGGCGAGTTGTCCACTCGTTGGAGAGGTCGCGGTGGTAGGCGACTTCCTTCACCGCCTTGTGCGCAAATTCCCGCAGAAACTGATCGCTGGATTGCTGCAGCCGCTGCAGCAGCATGTGCTGCCAGGTCGTGTAGAGCAGGTGGCGGGCGATCGTCTGCGCGAAGTCGCCGTTGGGCTGCTCGACCAGCAGGCAATTGCGGAAATCGAGCACGTCGCGGTGGAAGGCGAGCTGGTCGCCATCTCCCGCCTCGCCGAGCAGCAAAGTCGCCTGTCCGATGAGGTCGAGGGCGAGGTTGGCGAGGCTGATGTCGACCTCGAGCACCGGCCCGTGCCCGCACCACTCGCTGACGCGCTGCCCGAGGACCAGCGCATCGTCGCCAAGGCGCAACAGATAGTCGGTACGGACTATATCCTCCCCGGGACGGGGAGGGGGACCGCGACGCGAAGCGGCGTGGTGGAGGGGGCCCACGGTTGAGCTCCGCGACGAACGTGGGCCCCCACCACCAGCTTCGCTGGTCCCCCTCCCCGTTCCGGGGAGGATCTCAGGGCTCATATATGCTTCACCTCGTCCGGAATGTCGTAGAAGGTCGGGTGGCGGTAGATCTTACTTTGCGCCGGCTCGAACAGCTCGCCCGCCTGATCGGGATCGCTCGCGACGATCTCCGCCGACGGCACGACCCACAGGCTCACCCCTTCGAGGCGCCGCGTGTAGGTGTCGCGTGCGTGCGCCAGCGCGAGCTCCGGGTCAGGAGCGTGAACGCTGCCAACGTGGCGATGCGAAAGGCCGCCTTTAGAGCGGACGAAGACTTCCCAGAGCGGCCAGTCACTGGACATCAACCCGTCACCCCGGACTTGATCCGGGGCCTGCCTGTTCTTTCGACCTTGCCAAAAAGGAACGCGGGTCCCGGCTCAAGGCCGGGATGACGAAAAGCGCACATCACGCCGCCATCCTTTGCTTCCGCTTCGCCTCATGAGCAGCAGCGGCGTCGCGCACCCACGCGCCAGCGTCCCACGCATCCCGCCGGGCCTTCATCCGCTCTTTCGCGACCGGCCCTTCGCCGCGGACGACCGCGTAGAACTCCTCCCAGTCGATCTCGCCGAAGTCGTAGCCGCCCTTCTCCTCGTTCCACTTGAGGCCCGCGTCCGGCACCTTGAGCCCGAGGAAATCCGCCTGCGGAACGGTGATGTCGACGAACTTCTGGCGGAGCTCGTCATTCGTCTCGCGCTTGATGCGCCAGCGCATCGACTGCGCGGTGTTCGGCGAATTCTCGTCGGGCGGACCGAACATCATCAGGCTCGGCCACCACCAGCGGTCGAGCGCATCCTGCGCCATGCGCTTCTGTTCGCTCGTGCCCTTCGCCATGGCGATCATGATCTCGTAGCCCTGGCGCTGATGGAAGCTCTCTTCCTTGCAAATCCGCACCATCGCGCGCGCGTCGGGGCCGTATGAGGTCCGCTGCAGCGGCACCTGGTTCATGATTGCCGCGCCGTCGACCAGCCAGCCGATCGCGCCGATATCCGCCCAGGTCAGCGTCGGATAATTGAAGATCGTCGAATATTTGGCTCTGCCCGAGTGAAGCGCCTCGATCATTTCCTCGCGGCTCGTGCCGAGCGTCTCCGCGGCGCAATAGAGATAGAGCCCGTGCCCCGCCTCGTCCTGGACCTTGGCGAGCAGGATCGCCTTGCGCCGAAGCGATGGCGCGCGCGTGATCCAATTGCCTTCGGGGAGCATGCCGACGATCTCTGAATGCGCGTGCTGGCTGATCTGGCGCGTGAGAGTCCGCCGGTAGGCCTCCGGCATCCAGTCCTTCGGCTCGATAAAGTCGTCGGCCGCGACGCGCGCCTCGAATGCGCGGACAAGCTTCGGGTCCTCGAGATTTTCGATCTTCCCGGTCTTTTGCAGTTCGGTCGTATACATAGGTGCGATGTAGTCCTTGCGCTGCCGCCGTTCAAATCGCCGCTCTTGCAGAAGAACGCGTGAATGTAATCGAGCGTTCACGTAATGCTAAACTGCAGGCGAGCAGGACTTTCGAGTGAGGCTCGACCGCCGGCACTTTCTCGCCGCGACCGCCGTTAGCGCTGTCGTCCCCCGTACCGCGGGTGCGGCCGAACCTGTGCTCACCCCTGAACATTTTGGAGCGCGCGGCGATGGCGTGACCAACGACACGAGCGCGTTCACCGCTCTAAGCGCCGAAGTGAACCGCCGCGGCGGAGGGACCATTTCGCTCGGGAAGGGACGCACCTACATCGTCGGCCGCCAGATCCGCGGGGGACGGCTCGGGCGTGGCGGAGGGATCGCCGCCTGGGCTCCGGAGCCGTTGCTGGAACTCCGCGACCTTGCCGCTCCGCTGATGATTCTCGGCAATGGTGCGATCATGCGAGCCGAGGCGGCCCTGCGCTTCGGCACGTTCGATCCGCAGACCGACCAGCCGACACACAGGCCGATGCCCAATTATCACGGCACGGAGATCGCAAGCCCGTACCAGGCAATGATCAACGTCCAGAATTGCCGCGGGCCAGTAACGATCCGCGACGTCGAACTCGACGGCAACCTGCCGCGCCTGCGGATCGGCGGGAAATACGGCGATACGGGCTGGCAGCTTCCCGGAAGCGGCCTGCTGCTGGTCGACAATCACGCGCCCGAGACGATCGAGAACGTCTACAGCCATCATCACGGCCAGGACGGGGCGATCGTCATCGGTGACGATGCCCGGTCGGTGCGCAGCCGCTTCTCCCGCTACGTCGGGCGCTACAATGGCCGGCAGGGGCTGAGCATCACCGGCGGCCGCGGCTATGATTTCGCCGATTGCGAGTTCAGCCACACCGGCCGGTCCGCGCTGAAAAGCGCTCCGGGCGCGGGCGTCGATATCGAAGCCGAAGGCAAGAAGATCGTTCGCGATCTGACCTTCACCCGGTGCAAGTTCATCGACAATGTCGGCGTCGGGCTGCTCGCCGAAGCGGGGGACGGCGCCGATGCTCGCTTTTCGAACTGCCTGTTTGTCGGCACGACGGCCTGGTCGGCATGGCCGCGCAAGCCGGGGTTCGTGTTCACCGATTGCACCTTCGTCGGCTCGGCCGTGAACGCCTATGCAAGCAAGCAGCCCGATCTCGCCTGCAAGTTCATTCACTGCCGCTTCACCGACGACCCGGCGCTCTCCCCTACGGGCAAGGTGTATATCGGCAAGGGACCGATCGTCGATCTCGGAGCGAGCGACAACGTGCTGTTCGACGGCTGCACCTTCCGCCTTGTCGACGGCGCCGCGCTCCCGTGGAGCTGGACGGCCATCTATCGCGATTGCACGATGAGCCAGCGCTCGCCGACGCCGGGCGAGACTCGGGGAAAATACCTCGGGACGACCACAATCACCGGCCGGGTCGACCTTTACAGTTCGATGGTCGAAGGCACGCTGATCGTGAACGGCCGCCAGATTCCCCGAGGACCGCAGGGCGGCGTGAAACCGTGGTGAACTTCAGCTTTCGATGACAGCGCCGCCCACAACCCGCGAATAGCCTGTGAATTCGGCGATGGGACGGCCGTCGCTGGTCCGGACCGAAACGCGGGTGACGCCGCTTCGCCCCGCGCTCGCGAGCTCTTCCGCTTCGGCGATCAGGGTCTCGCCCTCGCTCGCGCTTCCAAGGAAGACGACCGACGCCTGGGCGGCGACGGTCTTCTCGTTGCGGCCGTTGCACACATAAGCGAACGCGGTGTCGGCGAGCGCGAACACCATTCCGCCGTGTACGATTCGATGGCCGTTGAGCATGTCCGGCCGCACCTTCATCGACAGCCGCGCATAGCCGAGCCGCGCTTCCTCGATCGCGATTTCCCACGCGGGGCCGGTGCCCTCGTTCGAAAGCATCTCGTGAGCGACCCGCTTGGCGAGTTCGTTTGCGTCCACGCCCACTCCTTCGCTAGGCCGAGGCATGGCCTACGAGACCATCGACTTCAAGACGGACGGGCCGATCGCCCGGATCACGCTCAACCGCCCCGACCGCCTGAACAGTTTCACCGCGCAGATGCACGACGAGGTACGGGACGCGCTTGCGAACCTCGGCGACGCGCGCGTGGTCGTCCTCACGGGCGCGGGCCGCGGGTTCTGCGCAGGTCAGGACCTCAACGACCGCGCGGTTGCGCCCGGAGAAGCCGTGGACCTCGGCGAGACGGTCATCAACTGCTGGAACCCGCTCGTTCGGACGCTCGCCAGCCTGCCGCAGCCGGTCATTGCGCGAGTCAACGGTGTGGCTGCCGGCGCGGGCGCCAACATCGCGCTCGCCTGCGACATCGTGGTCGCGGCCAAATCGGCGAAATTCATCCAGAGCTTCTCGGCGATCGGCCTGATCCCGGACAGCGGGGGGACGTGGGTCCTGCCGCGGATCGCCGGCCAGGCGCGCGCTCTCGGGCTTGCGCTCACCGGCGAACCGCTGCCGGCGGAAACAGCCGCCGACTGGGGCATGATCTGGAAAGCCGTCGAGGATGACGCGATAGACTCCGAAGTCGACGCAATCGCCAACAAGCTCGCCTCGCTTCCGCCGCTCGGTCTCGCCGCGATCAAGGAAATGATCCGATCGAGCTGGCAGTACAGCCTCGACGAGGAGCTGGAGCGGCAGGCCGGAGCGATGCGCCGGCTCGGCTTCACGGAAGATTATCGCGAGGGAGTCGCCGCGTTCCTCGAAAAGCGGCAGCCGACGTTCAAGGGGCGCTGATCGCCAGCTCCGAGAATTTCGCAAGGTCGATGTTGCCGCCCGAAACGACGCAGACGATGGGTCCATCGCCTGCCTTGCCGGTCAGCGCCGCCGCGACGGGCAGAGCCCCCGCGCCTTCGGCGATCACGCGGGCTTTCTCGGCCATCAGCCGCATCGCCTGACGAGTCTCGTCGAGCGTCACTGTGATCGTGCCGTCGACCACGGCCTGCATTCGCTCCCACATCCGCTCGGTGACGCTTTTCCCGCCCGCTCCATCAACGAACGACGCCTGCCACTCCTCAAACCGGCTCGGGCCGCCTTGCTCGAGCGAGAGCGCATAAGGCGCAGCGGTTTCGGGCTCCGCGCCGAGCACCCGGACCTCGGGCTTCACCGCCTTCATGGCGCTTCCGATCGCCGTAATCAGGCCGCCGCCCCCGATCGCGGCGATGATCGTCCGAACCTCCGGCAAATCCTCGAGGATTTCGAGGCCCATCGTGGCGTGCCCGGCGATGAAATCATGATTGTCGAAAGGGTGAACGAAGGTCGCCTCCATCCCTTCGAACTCGTGCGATTCGGCCGCTCGCCAGGCGGTTTCGTACGGCACGGGGACGATCGTCGCGCCGAGGGCGCGCATGCGCTCGAGCTTGGTCTCGGGCGCGGTCTCGATGGTGACCACGGTGCACGGAACGCCGAACTGGCGCGCTGCATAAGCCACGCCCTGCCCCGCGTTACCGGCGCTGATCGTCCAAACGCCGCGCTTCCGCGCATCTTCCGGCAACCGCGCGACGGCATTGACTGCTCCACGGATCTTGTATGCGTTGGTCGGCTGAAGATTCTCCAGCTTCAGATAAATCTCCGCATTGCCGCCGCTATCGAGCTTGACCAGTGGAGTCCGGGTGACCGTACCCGCGATGCGATCGCGCGCCTCCTTGATGTCGGAGAGCGAAATCGGGCGGACCGGTTCGGGCATGGTGTTCTCCCCTTTTTCGAAGGCGTGCCGCGGCGGCGCACTTCTTCTAAGGCGGCCGCCGGGACTCACAAGTGCGAGGGTTGAGATGGGATCGACCACGACCATCGAATATCGAACGCTGCCGGATACCCGAGCCGCGGTTGGCCGCGCCGGCACTCACAGCGTCATCGCCGACCGGCCGGAGGGCAGGCACGGCGGATTGGGCCTGGGCTTCAACGGCGGCGAGCTGCTCGCGCTCGCAATCGGCGGCTGCTTCTGCAACGACATGCAGGCGATCGCCGACCAGATGGGCATCGAGATCGCCGATCTCGCGGTCAGCGTCACAATTGACTTCACGGACCAGCCGAGCCGGGCAGCAAGGGCTCGAATGGAGGTCAACTGCCGGCTCGCGGACGAGTCCGATTCTTCGGAGCTGATCGAACGGGCGAAGGGGCTCACCACCATTGCCAATTCGCTAAGCGCCGGGGTGCCTGTGAGCATCGAAACGGTTCGGCCGGCGTTGAGCGGCGGAGATGGCTGACCCGCGACGAGCCAAGGATTGGACCGCCGAACGCAGAACCGGCATGGCTGTGATCGCCGTCTCGATGGCGGTCAGCGTGATCCTCCTGTTCGGCCTCTACCGCTTCCTTCCCCCACTGAACGGAATGGAGATAGTCGGCGCGCGCATGCTGGTCGCTCTGAAGTGCGTCGCGGCGGCCACCCTGTTCTGCTTCGTCGCTGGCATCGAAGCCGTGGCTCATGAGCGGCTCCAGAGCGCCGCTTTCGACCCGCTCGCGGGCTTCGAGACGAAGCGGTTGCGGGTGAACCTGCGCTACCTGCAGAACACGCTCGAACAACTGATCGTGTTCGCCGTCGGCGTGTTCGGCCTGGCCGCCTATCTCACCAGCGGCAGCGCGATGCGGCTGATCCCGGCAATCACGATCATCTGGGTGCTGAACCGCTTCTCGTTCTGGATCGGCTACCACCGAAGTGCGGCGATGCGCGGGCTGGGCGCGCCGAGCATGGCGGTCAGCCTGATCATGTTGCTCTATGTCGTCGTCCGCGTCGGCAACGATGTAGCCGGAGTCGCCGGCGCAGTCGTTGCGATCGTTGCTTATTTCGCCCTTGAAGCCGTGCTCTTCCTGAACACCCGCGCAAGCCAAGCCACGGGCTGACCTGCTGCAACTCTCTCCCGCGATGCTCGTTACGCTTCCCGAATAACAATAAGGAGGTCTGCGTGACCCTGATCATCGTCATCATCCTGATCCTGCTTCTGGTCGGCGCTGTGCCGCACTGGGGCTACAGCAGGGGCTGGGGCTATGGCCCGTCCGGAATACTCGGGCTGATCCTCATCATCGTCATCATCCTGGCGCTGCTCGGAAGGCTGTAAGAACCGGCAATCGATTCACCTCGTCATGCTGAACTTGTTTCAGCATCCATTTTCTTCGTAGGGCGCGAAGGTGAAAATGGACCCTGAACCGAGTTCAGGGTGACGAGGTGCACGAATGAAAACCCCGCAACTTCTGAATTATGAGCGCGACCGCTGGGTGGCGGGCGACGGCGCGGTCGAGATCGCGAGCGCGATCGATGGCGCGCCGGTCGCCACGACAGGTTCCGGCGGCGTCGATTTCGGAGGAATGCTCCGCCACGCGCGCGAGGTCGGCGGTCCCGCGCTCCGCAAGCTCACGTTCCATGAGCGAGCACGTATGCTGAAAGTGCTCGGCCTCGCGATTATGGCGCGCAAGGAAGAGCTGTACGAGCTCAATTACCTGACCGGCGCCACCCGCAAGGACGGCTGGATCGATATCGAGGGCGGTGCTGGCACGCTCTTCTCCTTCTCGTCGAAGGGACGGCGCGAGCTTCCGGATGCTCACGTCCTGCTCGACGGAGCGCTGGAGGGCCTGTCGAAGAACGGCACCTTCGTCGGCCAGCACATCTACACCCCGCTGCAGGGCGCGGCGGTGCACATCAACGCCTTCAACTTCCCCGTCTGGGGGATGCTCGAAAAGCTCGCCCCGACGCTTCTCGCCGGAGTTCCGGCGATCGTGAAGCCCGCCTCGGCGACGGCCTATCTCGCCGAGGCTGCGTTCCGAGTGATGATCGAGGCGAACATTCTGCCTCCCGGTTCAATCCAGCTGATCGTCGGCGGAGTCGGCGACCTGTTCGACCATCTAACCGGACAGGACGTGGTCAGCTTCACCGGGTCGGCGCACACCGCGCTCAAGCTCAAGTCGCATCCAACCGTCGTTCGTGAATCGGTCCGCTTCGTCGCCGAGCAGGACAGCCTCAACGCTTCGCTGCTTGGTCCCGAGGCAGCGCCGGGAACCCCCGAGTTCGACCTGTTCGTCAAGGAAGTCGCGACCGAGATGACCGTCAAAGCCGGGCAGAAATGCACCGCGATCCGCCGGGCGATGGCGCCGGCGAAATATCTCGATGCCGTCGAGCAGGCGCTCGCCGAACGCTTGGCGAAGACGAAGGTCGGCGATCCGCGCGCCGAGGACACGCGCATGGGGGCGCTGGTCAGCGTCAGCCAGCGTGAGGACGTTCGAGCGCGAATCCGCGAACTCGAGGCCGCCGGCGCCCGGGTGGTCGCCGGCGATCCCGAGGCAGAGCCGCCAATTTCCGGCGGGGCTTTTCTGCCACCGGTGCTCCTGCGCACCGATGACCCGTGGGACACGGCGGCGGTGCACGATTGCGAGCCTTTCGGCCCCGTCTCGACGATCATGCCGTACAGGGACATAGCCGACGCGATCGCGCTGGCGAACCGGGGACGCGGAAGCCTCGTACTGTCGCTGTTCACCCATGCACCGGACGCTGCGCGGGAGTTCGTCCAGGGCGCGGCGGCCTATCACGGCCGAATGCTGGTGCTGAACCGCGACGATGCCGCCGAATCGACTGGGCACGGCTCTCCGCTTCCAGTGCTGGTCCACGGCGGCCCCGGCCGCGCCGGTGGAAGCGAGGAAATGGGCGGGGTTCGGGGCGTCAAACACTACATGCAGCGGACCGCCCTCCAGTCGACTCCGGCGATGATCGCCGCGATCACCGAGCAATATGTCCCCGGCGCGCCGAAACGCGTAATCGAGGTCCATCCCTTCCGCCTGAAAATGAGCGAGCTTCATATCGGCGACACCTGGGTGACTCCGAGCCGCACCGTCACACTGGAGGACATCGAGCATTTCGCCGAGTTCACCGGCGACAAATTCTACGCGCACATGGACGAGGAAGCGGCGAAGGCCTCGCCGATCTTCGAGGGTCGGGTCGCCCACGGCTATCTGCTCCTGAGCTTCGCCGCGGGGCTGTTCGTCGACCCGGATCCTGGCCCGGTGCTCGCCAATACCGGCCTCGAGAACCTTCGCTTCCTGACCCCCGTCTATCCCGGCGATTCGATCCGCGTCGAGCTGACCGTTCGCGCCAAGTCGATCAAGTCGGAGGAGACCGGGCAGGTGCGCTGGGCGGTCGAGGTCTTCAACCAGCGTGACGAGCTGGTCGCGACCTACGACCTGCTGACGGAAAACGTGCCGTAACGAGAGCAACCGCGCGGCTCACCCATTCGTTTCAACGAGCATTCCCCAGCAAAGGAGAGGCTCGATGAAAATCAGCGAAGTGATGACTCGCGACGTTCAAACCGTCCGCCCCGACCAGCCGGTCCAGCAGGCGGCTTCGTTCATGCTCAGCGCCGACGCGGGGTCGATCCCGGTGACCGACGGCGGCCGGCTGATCGGCATGATCACCGATCGCGACATCGCCGTGCGCGGCGTCGCCAAGGGCTATGGCCCGGACACTCCCGTTCGCGAGCTGATGACCAATGACGTGATCTGCGTTCGCGATGACGAGGACGTCGACGACGTCGCCACCAAGATGAGTGACGCCCAGGTCCGCAGGCTGCCGGTGATCGACGATAATGAGCGCCTCTGCGGAATCGTCAGCCTCGGCGACTTGAGCCGCGACGCGGATGAGGATTCGGCGGCCGAAGCGCTCCAGGGCGTCAGCGAACCCGGCGGCCGGCACCAGCAGTAGCATTCATCCTCCCCGAGATTCCTCGGGGAAGTGGCACGCGCAGCGTGACGGAGGGGTCCACGAGCGGCGGAGAAGACCCCTTCACCGCCTCCGGCGGTCGCTCCCCCGGCAAATGCCGGGGAGGATGATCACTTTCCCCCGATCTGCTTGATCGCTTGATCGACCAGCTTCGCGTCGGTCGAGGCGTCGTGCCTTTCGGCGATGAGCTTGGCCGCGGCCTTGGTCGCCGCATCGGCTGCGGCCGCGCGGAGCTGCTGCACCGCGGCGCGCTCCTCGGCCGCGATCTTGTCCTCGGCCATTTTCGATCGGCGTTCGACCAGGACCTCGGCATCCCGCTTCGCCTTCGCTACGATTTCGTCCGCCTCGTGACGCGCGCGATCGAGCAGCGCCTCGCGATCCTTGTCGACCGATGAAGCCTTGGCCTCATATTCAGCCTTCAGCGCTTCGGCTTCCTTGCGCAGCGCCTCGGCCTCGGCCAGCTGATCGCGGATCAGCGCGATCTTGCTGTCGAGCGCCCGGCCGACCGCTCCGGGTACCTTCTTCCAGATCAGGAGCGCGAACACGATCAGGATCGCGACCGCGACCCAGCCGCCGGGGTTTATGCCAAGGAATGTCGGTTCCGCTTCAGGCATCCAGTTCCGCCTTCACCGCCGAGGCAGCTTCGTTCTTGTCGACCGCGATCCCCGTGAGGCGCTGAATCATCTCCTGGGTCGCCTCTGCGGCGACCGCCTCGATCTCGCCGCGAGCTGCGGCAAGCGTATCGCGGATCTTCGCCTGCGCGGCCTCGACCTTCAGGTTGATCTTGTCGGCGGCAGCCTTAACCTTCGCCTCCGTGTCCCGCCCGCTTTGCGCCTTCGCCTCCTGTGCCACGCGCGCTGCATCGGCCCGGGCGGCATCCATCCGCTCGCGCCACGCGGCCTCGGTTTCGTCCGCGGCCGTTCGAGCCTTCTGCGCAGCTTCGAGGTCGCTGGCGATGCGCTGCTCGCGTGCATCGACCGTCGCCTGGATCTTCGGCACCATTCCCCGGGCGATCACGAAGAAGATGAATCCCAGAGCGATCGCCAGCCACAGGAACTGTGACAGATAGACTTGGGAAAGCTGCGTCAGCTGAGGCATGGCCGGTCCGGGCTAAAGCACGCGTTTGTTTCTTAGAACGCGAAAAGGATGAGCATCGCGACGGCGAACGCCATCAGGCCGAGAAGCTCGGCCGCGGCGAACCCGATGTACAGTCGTCCCTGCTGTCCGTCCGACGCGGCGGGGTTGCGGATGGCGCTCTGGAGGAACGAACCGAACACATAACCGACGCCCGCCGAGGCGGCGCCGCAACCGATCGCCGCGAGACCGGCGCCGATAAGCTTGGCAGAAGCGAGATCCATGATTGAACTCCTTTGAGAAACTTTGGGTTAGTGAAGGTTCACCGCCTCGCCGATGTACAGCGAGGTGAGGATTGCGAAGACATAGGCCTGGATCGCCGCGACGAGCAGCTCGATCATGCTGACGAACATGATGAAGAGCATCGACAGCAGCCAGACGCCGATCCCGCCGGCGCTGTGACTGTTGAGCGCCTGGACGACGAAATTGCCGAAGACGTCGAGCAGCACGTGCCCTGCGAACATCGCGATGAACGGCCTCAAACCCAGGCTGAACGGCCGCACGAGGAAGCTGATCAGCTCGATGGGCGCAATGAAAATCTTGAAGACGAACGGCGCATCCTTCGGAACGAACAGCGAGAAAAAATGCAGTCCGTGCTTCCAGAAGCCCACCCCGAGCACGATCGCGAAGGTGATCAGCGACATCACTCCGGTGAAGGTGAATTGCGCGGTGATCGAGAACGGGTGAGCGGCCGCCACGATGCCGAATGGCATGTCGCCGATGAGGTTGGCGAACAGCAGGAAGACGAAGGCGGTAAAGACCCACGGCAGGAACTTCTTCCCCTCCGGCCCAATGCTGACGTTCACCATGTCGTCGACGAAGGCGATGAGGCCCTCGACCGCGAGCTGCCAGCGGCCGGGGATCAGCTCGCGCTTCATTCCGCCGAACATGAACAGCCAGATCGTCGCGAGAACGATCAGCGTCCAAAGGGCGCTATTGGTGAACACGAAGGGATTGTTATGCCCGAACGAACCGAAGATCGGCTCGATTGCGAATTGATGCATCGGGTCGATTTTGCCGCCGGCCGCCACTTAGCTTCCTAATCCTTCTGGCCCCGAGCTTTCCTCGAAGCCTCGTTTGAAATCCGGATGACGTTCCAGACACCGACTGCGAAGCCGAGGAACAGGAACACCAACATCGCCCAGGGCTTCGTACCGGCGAAGCGGTCGATCACCCAGCCGACGATTCCGCCCCCGAGGGGGCAGCCGACGAGCTGGCTCAGGACCAGCTGGCCCGCCTGAACATTCGCGTCAGGCTGACGTTTGGCCGTCCGCTTCGCCTCCGCCTGCTGCAACCGGTCGAGCCGCTCATCGAGCGATTCGAGCCGAGCGTCTGGTGGAAGCTTCGGGACCTCGTCGGCGCTGTCGTCCTCAGCCATGTCACTCCCTATGCGTCGCCCCAGCTGAAACTAGAGGGCCAGACAAGGACGAGGAACATGGCGGAAAGCGGCACCGCCAAGGCGCCGACCCTTTATGAACGGGAGTTTGGAGTGTCAACCGCAGGGAAATTGCGGCGCGCCATCAGCGGCAATAATCGGGAAGCGGAACCGCCTGACCCGGCGCTCGATGGCGCCACACCCCGTCGCTCAGCATATAGGCTTCGCCCGGCGCGAGTGCGCGCAGCAGCTGGCACCCCGTCGCCATCCCGACCAGCTCCGGAGTGGCGTTCCGGCGAGCGGCAAGGCCGATGTAGAGGTTGCGGCGACGGATATTGATCGCCCGCACCTGCCGCTCGAGCGCCGCGGGCGCCGGACCGGCAACACCCATATAGCCGTCGAACCGCTCGCCCGCCTGGCCTGCCTCGATGGCCTGACCGATCAAGGAAGGCTGAGCGGCCGCCGGTGCGCTCGCCAGCACAACCGCCAAGAGAGAAACGCCGCGCATCACGGCTTCGTAGGAGGCGGCGGAAACGCCTGCGGATTTTGCTGGATCAGCTGCTGGACGTCCTGCTGCAGTCGCACCAGCACTTCCTGCTTGATGTCGACGTTCAGATTGACGTCGATCGGCTTGTCGGGCGCCTTGACCGTGATGCAGCTCGCGAGCGGCACCATGAGCGGAATTGCGGCCGCCAACCTCACGGCGGTTTTCCATGGCTTCGTCACTTCTGTCCTCCAGGTGATGGTGGCTTGGCGGGTTGGATCTGCGGGGCAGGTTGCGTGGTCTGCTGTTCGTTCTTGTTGGTGCTCAGCACTTCGACCTTGAGCGCAGGGGAATCGATCGGGAACGGCATTACCGGCGCGACGACCTCGGTCGGGTCCTTGAAGCCCTTGGCCATCTGGATCAGCGCCCGGAATGGCCCGTTGATGTTGACGTTCAGCCTTAACGGGATCTGCGAGAAGACCTTGCGGACGAGACCTGCGACGAGGCCGTGGGTCTGGCCAAGCGACGGGCCTTCGATCGTCAGGTTGGTCGCGAATTCGCCGGCCAGGTCGCCGTTGAGGCGCACCGTCATCGACTTGTAGCGGATGTCGCTCAGCAGATCGAAGACGATCCCCGGAGCGAGCCCGCCGGGCCTGGTCCCGCTATATTTGAGCTCGCCTCCGGGGGGGCGTGAATCGAGCCGACCGCCGACGATCCGGCCGCCGCTCTCGTCGAAGATCATCGGAAGGACGCCGTCGAACGTGCCCGTCAGCTCGATGCCGGAAAAGCCCAAACTGTCGACGAACTGCTTGGCGTCGAAGCCCCGAAGCTCGAAGGTCAGGCGCTTGGCGCTTGGGCTTCCGAAATTGAGAACGGTCTCGTCGAGGATGAGCTTGCCGCCCATGAACGGCCACTCGCCGCGCTCGATCTTCAAGAGGTTATGCGGGAGCAGCTGGTACGTGATGACGCCATTGTTGACCACGATTCCGGGGTTGATCGACTGGGCCGTGGCGACCTGGTGCGGCGCAGTGACCATGCCGAGCAGGTCGGTGAAGTGCACGTTCGTGCTGAGTCCTGTCACTGGCCCGAACGGAGCCGCGAGATTCATGTTCGCGGTCGAGAAGTCGCCCGTAGACGTGACCTTGCCGCCGGCGCTCCAGTCAATGCGCCCCTGTCCGCTCACTGTGCCGTTCACCAGCGCCACCACACCTTCGGTGAGCCGAGTCAGCTGGTCGGGTTGGAAGTTGGGACCGAAGGCCAGGCCCGGCACGTCGAGGATGGCGTGGCCGGCATCGGCGGAGAGTCGGTGCTCGATACTGACATCGGTCACCAGCGTGCCCGTTGCGGGGAAGTGCAGGCTTCCGGTTGCGCGGATGAGATCGCCGGCAATCGTCAGATGAAGGTCGCTGGTGCGGAGCGGATAGAAGCGCGGATCGGGGTCGCGGTCGGAGACGAGCGCGCTGGCGCTCACGGTCAAGTCGCCGCGGTGTTCGGCCCACGTGCCGGTGCCGTCGCTGAGCTGAATCGGCACGCTGCCGATAGTCGTCTTGGCCTCCGAGAAACTGCCCCTCAGATCGGAGCCAGCGAAGCTGCCGGTCAGGTGGGCAGCATCGAACACGATCGGAGACGCCGCCTTGCCCAGGTGCAGGTCGAGGCTGTTGAACGAGAATTGTTTATCCGAGAGCAGCCCGCTTGCAGCCGTCAGGCGCAGCGGTGAGCTGCCGAGCCGGCCATTGAGCACCGGCCCGCTGATCCTGGCACTAGTAATCAGCGCGCCGTCCGGCCGCTTGTAGATGATCGCCGGCCCGACCGGGCACAGCGGCAGCCGCGTCGGGCCGAGCTGAAGCGTGCTCAGCTGCAAATAGTTGAAGCTCACCACTTCACACGAGGTGCCGATCGCCAGCGCACCGCGCGGACCGAGGCGGCCGTCAAGTGGCAGCCGGAGCGCCTGAACCCGTCCATTCGCGAAGCTGCCGTCGAGCAGGGCCACTGTGCTGATCTCGGTCGATCCTGCGGGACCTGGGCCGAAGCGGATTGGAGCGAGCGCGACGCGCTGGCCGCTGGCCGAATACGGAGAGATGTTGGCAACGCCGGTCATCGGTCCGTTCGCGCGCTGCTGGTGAAGCGTCACTCGGCCTGTCGGTAGACCACCCCCGGCCAGGTCGATCGTGCTGTCGATCCTCAACCCGCCTGCGGGCCAGTAGTAAGTTATCCCGCTTCCGCCGGAGATTCGCGCATGCGCGCCATCGGGCGCGACCACGACGGCGTTCTGGACGCGTGCCGCTCCGCCTCCGGGGAAGTTCACGACCGTGATACCGCCGTCGATGTCGAAGTGGTGCGCAGTGCGGGTAATCGCGGCGGCCATTGCCTTGGCGATCGGCCCCAGCGGCGTAGCGCCGGCAGCCGCCAGGGGCTGGGTCACGCCGGTGTAGATCGATGGTGCGAGAGAGGCGCTGTCGGTGTCGAAATCACCCACCAGGGCGAACGTGCCTTTCCTGAGGCCCAGTCGGTAGGCGCCTTTGACATAGGTCACATCGGCAAAGATCGTCCCGATCCGCGCCTTCTCGGCGGAAAGTTTCACTCGTCCGGCGACGTCGCCGAGCGTGCCCTTGTAGGTGAGATCGCCGGTGAACGCCGCGAGGCCGTTCGCGCCGGCTGTCAGCGTACTGATCGCCATCCGGCCGCTTCCGTCGACGCTGGTGAAAGCCTCGTTGAAGCTCGCCTTGGCGTCGAACCGCGGTTCGATGACGTAAAAGCCGCTGACCGGGCAGGTGAAGCTGCTGAGCGTCACCGGCCCTTCGACTTGAGGGTGCCTTGCGACCACCGACAATGCGGCATTGACGTGCAGGTCGATCGCCTGGCAGCGGCCGGGCACAAGGCGCGGGCTCGCGACCGCCGCCCTGCCCTTGAAGCCGCCGCTCAGCCGGCCGGATCCTTCGAGCGCGACCCCGACAGGACCGAACGGCGTCGCCAGCGCGATGCTGCTGTCGGCAATATCGACGACGATGTTCGGGAGGGCGAACGGCTTGTTGCTCGGCGGCGGAAGGAGCTTGTCGATCTGGCCCCAGCTGACCTTGCCGTGGATCAGCCGCCCGCGCAGGCGAACACCACGGGCAACCACGCGATATACCTCGAAACTCCCGTCCCACTTGAGCCGCATTTGCACGATTGCGCGCTTGGCGGTCAGGTCCGGATGGTTCGGATCGCCGATGACGAGATCGCTGACCTGCTGGGTTCGGAAGCCGACCTTGTCGAGGTGATATTGCGCCTGGACTCCGCGGCGCTCGAACTCGCCCTTCAAATAGCGCGACGCGATCTGCCGCCGCTCGATCCAGATGATGACGATCGCAATCGCGAGAAGTGCGAGCACCACGAGGCCGATCGACCGGGCAATCCTGCCCCAGCGCGACCGGCGGATGATCACCGTCTCGCGGGGCTCTTCCGGCGCGTCCAGTAGCTGATCGCTCCGCCCTTCGTCCATCAGGCCTGTCTAACCCATGCAGGCGGACACCGTTCCAGAGGCGGCATGACCCTTCCGCGACTGTGACATCTATGCTCTAGTGGCGCTGCTCGGTTCACGCGCCACGGGAGCGCCATGAACGAGCACGCCAGCAGCAAAGGGGAGAACGACGCCGCCGGACACCGGGCGCGGCTGAGGAAGCGGCTGCTCGAGGGGGGGCCGCAGGGATTCCACGATTACGAGCTGATCGAATATCTGCTCGGACTGACGATCCCGCGCGTCGACACCAAGCCCCTCGCAAAGCGGCTGATCCAGGATTTCGGCGGCGTCGGCCCGCTGCTTTCCGCGAGCGCCGACACGCTTCGGAACGAGGGGCTCACCGACCCGACCATCGCCGCGTTGAAGATCGCCGAAGCGACCGCGTTGCGGCTTCTCGAGTCATGCGTCGAAGGCCAGCCCGTCCTGTCGAGCTGGGACGCGCTCGGCGATTACCTCCAGGCGGCGATGGGCCACCGCCGGACCGAGGAAGTGCGGATCCTGTTCCTCAACGCCAAGAACATGCTGATCGCCAACGAAGCGCTGTGGCAGGGAAGCGTCGACGAAGCGTCGGTCCACGTCCGCGAAGTCATCGCCCGAGCCATCGCGCTCGGCGCCACCGCGCTGATCATCGTGCACAATCACCCGAGCGGCGATCCAACGCCCAGCCAGCAGGACATCCGCCTGACACGCGACCTGGTCGAAGCGGGGCGGCACATGAAGGTCACGGTGCACGATCATGTGATCGTCGGCGCGACCGGGCGCACCAGCATGCGCGCGATGGGGCTGATTTGAAGAGCAGGGACGTAATCAAGGCGCTAGAGGCGGAAGGCTGGTACGAGGTTCGCGTCACCGGAAGTCACCATCATTTCCGGCACCCGCAGCGAATTGAGATCGTCACAGTGCCGCACCCCAGGGCCGACCTGCCGATTGGGACATTGAAGGCGATCGAAAAGCAGAGCGGGATGAGCTTCCGCCGCCATTGACATAATGCCCTAGTATGTATATATACACACCATTGGAGATCAACATGGCGTCGGTTGCCTACACAGCGATTGTCGAGCGCGGAAAGCATGGCTTCGGAGTGTTCTTTCCGGACGTGCCCGGCTGCGTTTCCGCAGGCGACACTGAGGAGGAGGTTTTCGCCAACGCCGAGGAGGCCTTGTCAGGCCATCTCGCCGAAATGCTGCGCGATGGTGAAAGTCTTCCTCCAAGATCGGGCGACATTCCATCCGATCCGGAGGTCGACGAATATTGCCGCATTCAAGTGCGGGTTGAACTCCCCGGAAAGGCTGTGCGGCTCAACATAACGATGGATGAGGGATTGGTCGCTGCGATCGATCGTGTCGCCACCAATCGATCCAATTTCCTCTCGGAAGCAGCCCGCGCTGCGCTGGCGGCCCGGCGCGAGGCAGTCAACGCCTGATCCGCGACCTGGTCGAAGCCGGGCGGCACATGAAGGTGACGGTGCACGATCATGTCATCGTCGGGGCGCAGGGGAGGACGAGCATGCGGGCGATGGGGCTGATATGACCTCCGTTTTCGCGGTCAGTGCCCTCCGCCAAACGAGGCGGTGAGGAAGATCGGCTTCCCGTCCTTATTGCCCGGCGGCGAATAGCGGCAGATGAGATAGTCCCAATCGGCGGAGTAGATCGCGCAACCGACGTGCGTCGTCGTCGGCCACACCATCTGCGTATAATGGGCGATGTCTTCCCAATTGCCGGTGCGGCTGGCACCCGGAAAGAGATAGCTGCCCGGCTCGAGCAGTTGCCGTTCCCTGCTCCACATTCCGACGAGCCCCTCCGGAGACATGGTTCCGTGCCACGCCATCGCCAGATTCTCGCGCTCGCCCGGGCGCCCTTCGCGCGGCGAATGGACGAGGTGGCCGAGGCTCGCGAGCACCGGCCCGTACGCTGCGGCATGATCGGCAAGCGTCTGGTCCCACTGCAGCGCCGGGGTGCCGACCGCAGCCCGCTCCCTGTTGTGCGCCATGAGGAGTCGCGCCGCGAGTTCTCCGGTCGCGCCTTGCGGTGAGGGTTGGGCGCATGCCGCGCTGCCTGCCAACAGAGCCGCGGACACCACAAGAATGCTGAACCTGGTCATCGCGGCAGCATCGCAGGCCAGTCGCTAATCGCCGGTCAGTGCTGTTGGTTAACGAGCTCCACACAAAGTGCAGCCGATGTAGAGAAGGTGCCCCCGATCGACAGGCTTCATCAGTGCACCGCGCCGGGCGTGACAGATCTGTCCGCGGTCGCCAGCACGCCGATGTTGTTCACAACATCCATTCTGACGACACCGCCCTCGTCTCGCCAGAACTGCACGACGTCGCCCGTTGCGTCGACGACAAAAAGGTCGTTCGTAAGCGGGCGCAGCGAGTAGGGCCCTCGACCATCGCGCTGATAAATCAGAGTGCCCCGGTCCATCCGGATCGTTCGTTCACCGTAGCGGCCGACATAACCGGCCAATTGCGCCGCGCTAAGCGACGGTGGATCAACG
>DASUIC010000064.1:0-17944 GCA_036273215.1 Sphingomicrobium sp. | reverse complement strand
GTCGGCGAGGACGTCGCGGTGGCCGGACTCGCGCTCGCGGACCTTGGCGGGCTCAAGGGCCGGGGACAGCGGCACCTGCTCGAGCTCGACGGCGGCGAGGTGTTGCTGATCGACGAAAGCTATAATGCGAATCCGGCGTCGATGGCCGCGACGCTCAAGAGCCTCGGCACCGAACGGGAGGTCGAGCGGCGCATCGCGGTGCTCGGGCCGATGCGCGAGCTCGGGGAGCATGGCCCGGCGCTCCACGCCGGCCTTGCTCCCGCCGTGCGTGACGCTCATGTCGATCGCCTGATCCTGATCGGCGACGAGATGTGCCCGCTCGCGGGCGCGCTCGACGGCGAAGTCGAAATCACCCGGACCAACAGCGTCGACGAAGCGACTGAGGCGTTGATCGGGCTGCTTCGTCCGGGCGACGCCGTCCTCGTCAAAGCGTCGAATTCCGTGGGCCTTGCGAAACTGGTCGAGCGCGTTTCGGGAGGTCTCGAATGCTCTACATAATCGCCGACCAGCTGCACTTTGCCGGCCTCCTGAACCTCATCCGCTACATCAGCTTCCGCGCGGGCGCGGCCGCCGGGACGGCGCTGCTGATCGGCCTTCTGCTCGGGCCGAAGTTCATCTCCTGGCTTCGAGTCACCCAGGGCAAGGGCCAGCCGATCCGCGCGGACGGCCCGCAGAGCCATCTCGCCAAGCGCGGAACGCCGACCATGGGCGGCCTGCTGATCCTGATTTCGCTGTCGATCTCCGTCCTGTGCTGGATGAATCTCGCGAATGTCTATGTCTGGGGGTGCCTGCTCGTGACCGCCGGGTTCGGGCTGATCGGCTGGCTCGACGATTACGACAAGGTCAAGAAAGAGCATCACGCCGGGCTGCCCGGCAAGGTTCGGCTTCTGCTCGAATTCATCATCGCCGGGATCGCCACCTGGCTGATGGTGCGCAGCGGCGGCACCGAGCTCCACCTGCCGTTCGTGAAGGAAGCGGTCGTGAACCTCGGATGGTTCTATATTGTCTTCGGGGCGTTCGTGATCGTCGCCTTTGGCAATGCGGTGAACCTCACCGACGGGCTCGACGGGTTGGCGACGATGCCGGTGGTGATCGCCAGCGTGGCTTTCCTCGTGATCTCCTATCTCGTCGGCAACGTGAAGTTCGCGGCGTACCTTGGAATCCCGCACGTCAACGGGGCCGACGATCTGACCATCCTGCTGATGGCGATGATCGGCGCCTGCCTCGCCTTCCTGTGGTTTAATGCCCCCCCGGCCGCGGTGTTCATGGGGGACACCGGGAGCCTCGCGCTCGGCGGAGCGCTCGGCGCGGTGTCGGTGGCGACGCACCACGAGTTCGTGCTGGCGCTCGTCGGCGGGCTCTTCGTGGTCGAGGCGCTCAGCGTTGTGATCCAGGTCGCGGTGTACAAACGGACTGGAAAACGCGTCTTCCTGATGGCTCCGATCCACCACCATTTCGAACATCTCGGCTGGTCCGAGCCGACGGTAGTGATCCGCTTCTGGATCATCAGCTTCGTGCTCGCGCTGGCCGGTCTCGCCACGCTGAAGCTGCGGTGATTGCCGCGCGGGCTTTCGCCGGAAAGCATTACGCGGTTTACGGCCTGGCGCGGTCGGGGATCGCAACGGTCGAGGCGCTGCTTGCGAGCGGCGCGAAAGTGACGGCGTGGGACGCGAAGGAGGAAGCGCGCAATAAGCTCCTCCCCGGAACGGGGAGGGGAACCGCGACGCGAAGCGGCGTGGTGGAGGGGGCCCACGTTTCCGTCCATGCTACGACCGTGGGCCCCCTCCACCGTCCGGCTGCGCCGGCCGGTCCCCCTCCCCTTCCAGGGGAGGATTTGATCGTCGCCGACCTCGACACCGCCGACCTCACCCAATTCGACTCCCTCGTCGTCACGCCCGGCCTCCCGCTCAACCGCCACCCGATCGCGAGCCGCGCGCGTGATGCGGGCGTCGAGATCATCGGCGACATCGAGCTGTTCGCCCGCGCCCGGCCCGAGCTTCCGCGACACAAGGTGGTCGGGATCACCGGCACCAACGGCAAGTCGACGACGACCGCGCTCGTCCACCACATTCTGAAGACCGCGGGCGTGCCGACGACGATGGGCGGCAACATCGGCCTTCCGATCCTCGCCCAGGACCCGCTGCCCGAAGGCGGCGTCTATGTGCTCGAGCTGTCGAGCTACCAGATCGACCTGACGCAAAGCCTCGACTGCGACGTCGCGGTGCTGCTCAACATCACGCCGGACCACCTCGACCGATATGAGAGCTTTGAGGCTTATTCCGCATCGAAGGCCAGGTTGTTCGAGATGCAGAGCGAAGGCGGCTACACCGCAATCAACATTCTTGACCCGGTGTCGGCCGCGATTGATGAAAAGCACGGGTACTGGGGAATAAAGCTCGGCGGCGCCCGACCGAATAAGCAGCTGGAATGGCCGGCCCTTCAAGGTCCGCACAATGCCGACAATGCTAGTGCAGCGTGGGCCGTCGCGCGTTTCCTTGAAGTGCCAGACGATGCGATTCAGGCGGCCCTCCGCACCTATCCCGGCCTCCCGCACCGCATGGAGCGCGTCCGCGAGAAGGACGGCGTCACCTTCGTCAACGACAGCAAGGCGACCAATCCTACCGCGACCGCCCCCGCACTCGCCGCGTTCGAGCGCATCCGCTGGATCTGCGGCGGTCGGGCGAAGACCGACAATCTCGACGAATGCGCGCCCTGGTTCGGGCACGTCGCCAAGGCCTACACGATCGGCGAGGCGGCGGAGCTGTTCGAACGGCTGTTAAGTCCTCACATCCCTGTGAAAAACTGTGGAAAACTGGACGTTGCGGTGCGCGAAGCGGCTGCGGACGCTGAGCGCGGTGATACGGTGCTTTTGTCCCCGGCCTGCGCGAGCTTCGACCAGTTCAGGGACTTCGAGGAGCGGGGGGACCGGTTCCGGGCTTTGGTGGAGGGACTATGATCGGGAGCATCCCGGGCAAGATCAAAGCCAAGGTCGCGGTCATGGATCCGAGCCATTACGGCCGCTCCGACACCAGCGCGATCGGCCGCTGGTTCTGGGAGATCGACAAGGTCCTGCTGCTGCTGATCACGGTGCTGATCGCGATCGGACTGATCGCGGTCGCCGCCGCCTCGCCCGCCGCCGCGCAGCGCTATTCGGGCGGCAACGTGCGGTTCAACGAGCTTTATTACTTCTGGCGTCAGCTCGCGTGGATCGCGGTCGGGGTTCCAGTGATGATCGCCATCTCGATGATGCCCAGGGAGCGCGCGCGGCGGCTGTCGCTGTTCGGCGCGGCGTTCTTCTTCGTGCTCCTGATCTTCGTTCCGATCATGGGCCCGGAGGTCAACGGCGCGAGGCGCTGGATCAACTTCGGTCTCGGCCAGGTGCAGCCGTCGGAATTCCTCAAGCCGTTCTTTGTCGTCTCGATCGCCTGGTTGCTGAGCCTCCGCGAGAGCGACAAGTCGCTCCCCGTCTATCCGCTCTCGGCGCTGCTGGTCGGGGCGGTCGCATACCTGCTGATGAAGCAGCCCGACTTCGGAAGCACGATCATCTTCTGCGCGGTCTGGGTGGCGATGTTGGCGCTCGCGGGCGTAAACATGAAGATCCTCGGCGGCCTGGCGGTCGCCGGAGTGGTCGGAGTGGTGCTCGCTTATTTCTTCTATGATGTCGCGACGCAGCGGATCGACGAGTTCCTGTTCGGCACCGGCGACAATTTCCAGGTGCAGAACGCGATGCGCACTTTGACCGCAGGCGGGCTGTTCGGGATGGGTCCGGGCGGCGGCACGAGGAAGTTCGGGCTTCCCGAGCCGCACACGGACTACATCTTCTCGGTCATCGGCGAGGAGTTCGGGCTGATCGCGTGCCTCGCCATCGCGCTTCTCTACCTCGGCATCGTCGCGCGTGTGTTGATCAAGCTGCTCGACGAGGATTCGCCCTTCGCGATTCTCGCCTCGGCCGGCCTTGCGATCCAGTTCGGCTTCCAGGCGCTGATCAACATGATGGTCAACGTCCAGCTCGCGCCGTCGAAGGGAATGACGCTCCCGTTCATCAGCTACGGCGGGTCGTCGATGCTGGCGCTATCGATCGGCATGGGCCTGCTGCTCGCCTTCACGCGCCGGAACCCCTATCTCACGCGTTCACCCTATGTCGTGAAGTGGAGCGGGGAGTCGCTACCGGCATGAACTTCGTTTTGGCGGCTGGAGGAACCGGCGGCCACATGATCCCGGCGCACGCGCTGGCCGCGGAGCTCAGGAGCCGCGGCCACGGCCTGCTGCTGATCACCGACGAGCGCGGCGCGCGCTTTCCCGGCCTGTTCGAAGGGCTGCCGGTGCACATCCTTCCCGCAGGGCGGCTCGGCGGCGGCCCGATCGGCTGGCTGAAGGCCCTCGGCGCGGTCGCCAAGGGCCGCTCCGAAGCGAAGCGGCTGTACCGTGAGCACCGGCCCGATGCGGTGATCGGCTTCGGCGGCTACCCCGCCTTCCCGTCGCTCCTAGCCGCGAGCGCAATGAAAATCCCGACCGTCCTTCACGAGCAGAATGCCGTCCTCGGCCGGGTCAACCGGCTGCTCGCCGGCGAAGCGGCGGCGATCGGCACCGCCTATGACAAGGTCGACCGGCTGAAGCCCAGATATGCCGACAAGACCGCGCTCATCGGCAACCCGGTGCGGGAGGAGATCGCGCGGCTGGGCGAGCTCCCGTTCCCGCCGTTCGACGAGGTTGCGCCGCTGAAGATCCTCGTCACCGGCGGAAGCCAGGGCGCGAGCATCCTCAGCAAGGTCGTGCCCGCGGGACTAGGCATGCTTGCCCCGTCGCTGCGCCGGCGCCTTCAGGTCGTGCAGCAGTGCCGTCCGGAGGACATCGACCGCGTCCGCGCCCAATATGCCGAGCTGGGAATTCCGGCCGAGCTGATGACCTATATCGAGGACATCGCCGACAAGATCGCCGACGCGCATCTGGTGATCGGCCGCGCGGGCGCTTCGACGGTCGCGGAACTCACGGCGGCCGGCCGCCCCGCGATCCTGATTCCGTTCGCCGCCGCGACCGACGACCACCAGACGGCCAACGCTCGCGAGATGGTGCAAGCCGGCGGAGCGCGCGCGATCCAGGAGTCCGGCTTCACGCCGCAGGTGCTCGCACGGCAGATCGAGGCGCTGGCGATGGACCCGGTGGCGCTCGGCAACGCCGCCGCTCGCTCGCTCTCGGTCGGACGGCCCCACGCCGCGCGCGACCTCGCCGACCTGGTCGAGCGGGTCGCGAACAAGCCATCGCCGCTTCTCGTCGGCCCGGCGCTCTCGCCGCGGCGGCGCTCGGTCGCTCCGGCAGGGGCAGCGCCCGCATGAAGACGAGTTTTTTGACAGGACGCCTTCAATCATGAAGGCTTTGGGCACCGATATCGGAACGATTCACTTCGTTGGCATCGGCGGAATCGGCATGTCCGGGATCGCCGAGGTCATGCATCAGCTCGGCTACAAGGTTCAGGGCTCGGACCTCACCGACTCCTACGTCGTCGAGAAGCTGCGCAAGGAAGGCATTCCCGTCAGCATCGGCCATTCGGCGGACAATCTCGGCGACGCAGCGGTCGTGGTCTGCTCGTCGGCGATCAAGCCCGGTAATCCGGAGATCGAGGCCGCGGCCGAGCGCCGGCTTCCGCGTGTCCGCCGCGCGGAAATGCTCGCCGAGCTGATGCGCATGCAGAAGACGGTCGCGGTCGCAGGCACGCACGGCAAGACGACGACCACCTCGATGATCGCCGCATTGCTCGACAGCGGCGGGCTCGACCCGACGGTGATCAACGGCGGGATCATCAACCGCTACGGATCAAACGCGCGGCTCGGCAAAAGCGAATGGTGGGTGATCGAGGCCGACGAGAGCGACGGCAGCTTCCTGAGACTCGACGGCACCATCGCCGTGGTCACCAACATCGATCCGGAGCATCTCGAACATTACGGCAGCTTCGAGAAAGTGAAGGACGCGTTCGTCGAGTTCGTCGAGAACGTGCCCTTCTACGGCCTGGCCGTCCTCTGCGTCGACCACCCCGAGGTCCAGAACATCATCGGCCGGGTGCGCGACCGCCGGATCGTCACCTACGGCTTTTCGGCGCTGGCCGACGTGCGCGCGGACAATGTTGCTGCAGTGCCCGGCGGAAGCCGTTTCGACGCCGTGATCCTGACCCGCGATGGCGAGCGCCGGACGATCGAAGGCGTGCACATTCCGATCCCCGGCCGCCACAATGTCCAGGATTCGCTCGCCGCAATTGCTGTCGCGATCGAGCTTGGAATTTCGGACGAAGCAATTGTTGCAGGATTCGAACGCTTCGAAGGCGTGAAACGTCGCTTCACCCGCGTCGGCGAGGTCGACGGCGCGGTCATTATCGACGACTACGCACACCATCCGACCGAAGTTCGCGCGGTGCTCGCCGCCGCGCGCGAGGGCGCGGAGGGCAGGGTGATCGCGGTGATGCAGCCGCACCGATTCACTCGGCTGCAGTCGCTGATGGATGACTTCCAGAGCGCCTTCAACGACGCCGACGTGGTGTTCGTCGCGCCGGTCTATCCCGCCGGCGAAGAGCCCCTCGAAGGCGTGGACTCGAACGCGCTCGTCGAAGGTCTTCGCGCCCACGGGCACCGGATGGTGCGCGGCGTGGACAGCCTCGACGAGCTGTGCCGGGAGCTTCGCGACCTTGCTGCCGAAGGCGACATGATCATCTGCATGGGCGCGGGCGACATCACCAAATGGGCGGCCGCAATCGCGGACGGCGTTTGCGAAGCGAGGGCGAAGAAATGAGCGCGGTCGCGGCCATGCCGCAGGTTCGCGGCAAGCTCACTGCAAATGCGCCATTGGCCCCGCTCGTCTGGTTCAAGAGCGGCGGCAATGCCGAATGGCTGTTCGAGCCGGCCGACGAGGACGACCTCGTCAGCTTCCTGTGCGAGCTCGACTCAGACGTGCCGGTGATGGCGCTCGGCCTCGGCTCGAACCTCATCGTCCGCGACGGCGGCGTGCCGGGGGTGGTGGTGCGCCTCGGCAAGCCGTTCGCCAAAATCGAGCAGGTTGATGAAACCACCCTGCGCTGCGGCGGCGGCGCGAGCGGGATCCTCGTTTCCTCCACGGCGCGCGACGCGGGTATCGCCGGGCTCGAGTTCCTTCGCGGGATCCCCGGCACGGTCGGTGGCTTCGTTCGGATGAACGGCGGCGCTTACGGGCGTGAGGTCAAGGACATCCTCGTCTCCGCGCGGCTGGCGCTGCGCTCGGGCGAAGTGGTGGATTGGCCGCTCAACAAGCTCGGCTACACCTACCGGCATAGCGATGTGCCCGAGGGCGCGGTGGTCCTCGAGGCGACGTTTCGCGGCACTTCCGGCGACCGGGAGGCGATCGGCGCGGAGATGGACGCGATCGCTCGGGCGCGCGAGGAATCGCAGCCGCTTCGAAGCCGCACCGGCGGCTCGACGTTCAAGAATCCGCCGGGGCACAAGGCGTGGGCGCTGGTCGACGCGGCGGGTTGCCGCGGGTTGACGATGGGCGATGCCCAAGTCTCGGAAAAGCATTGCAATTTCCTGTTGAATCTCGGCAGCGCGACAAGCACAGAGATCGAAGCGCTGGGCGAGGAAGTCCGCCGCCGCGTGGAGGCGAAATCCAGCATCACTCTGGAATGGGAAATCCAGCGCGTGGGCCAGCCATGAACAGGGACCTTCACGTCGTCGTCCTCATGGGCGGCTGGTCGAAGGAGCGCGAAGTGTCGCTGACCAGCGGCGCCGGGATCGCGGCCGCGCTGCGCGAGCGCGGCTGGTCCAACGTCACGGAGCTCGACATGGACCGCGGCGTCGCGGCCCGCCTGACCGAGCTCAAGCCCGACGTCGTGTTCAACGCGCTCCACGGTACCCCCGGCGAGGACGGCACCGTCCAGGGCATGATGGACCTGATGGGTCTCAAGTATACGCACAGCGGCCTCGAGACATCGGTCATCGCGATCGACAAGGAGCTGACCAAGATGGTGCTCGTGCCGCACGGCATTCGAATGCCGGCGGGGAAGGTGGTCGAGAGCGAGAGCGTGTTCAGCGCCGATCCCTTGGACCGGCCTTATGTTCTCAAGCCGATCAATGAGGGCTCGTCGGTCGGGGTGGCGATCGTCACGGCGGACGGCAATTACGGCTCGCCGATCGGCCGCGACGTGCCGGGGCCCTGGCACGAGTTCGACGAGCTTCTCGCCGAGCCCTTCATTAAAGGCCGCGAGCTGACCGTCGCCGTGCTGAACGATCAGCCGCTCGCCGTCACCGAGCTCAAGCCCAAGGCCGGCTTCTACGATTACGCGGCAAAGTACACCGATGGGCTCACAGTCCACGAATGCCCGGCGAAGGTGCCGGAAGAGATCGCGCGCTCGATGATGGACATGGCCGCAAAGGCGCATCGGCTGCTCGGCTGCAGGGGCGCGTCGCGGTCGGACTTCCGCTGGGACGACGAGCAGGGCGAGACCGGGCTCTATCTGCTCGAGGTCAACACGCAGCCCGGAATGACCCCGCTCAGCCTCGTTCCCGAGCAGGCGAAGCAGAAGGGCATCAGCTACGGTGAGCTGGTCGAGCGGCTGATCGCGGAGGCGCTCGCATGACCGCCGCTCACGTCCGCAGGGGCGGCGCTGCCCGCACCAGGACTCGCAAGGCCCCCAAGGTCAGCGTTCCGAAGAACGTCGCCAAGCGCCTTCCCGTCGATCAGGCGCGCGCCAACCGCATCGCGGGGCTCGTATTCGCCGCATTCATCCTCGCCATCGGAGTCGTCGTCCTGCTGGCGCTCGACATTCCCGCGAAGGCCGAGCGCGCCGCCGGCACCGCGGTCGGCCACGCCGGCTTCAACATTCGCGGCTATCAGATCGTCGGCATCAGCCACATGGACCGCAAGCTCGTCGACGGAGTCGTGACCGACGAGCTTCGCCGAGCGGCCGACGAGGCCGGGACCGAGCACGCGCCGCAGGCGCTGGTGAACGTCTCCGCGATCCGTGACCGCCTGCTGCAGTTCGGCTGGGTCAAGGACGCGCGCGTCTCGCGGCGGCTTCCTGACACACTCGTCATCGACATCGTCGAACGCAAGCCCGCGGCGCTGTGGCAGAGCCAGGGCCAGCTGGCGCTGATCGACAGCGAGGGCGTGGTCCTTGACCGTGTTCCGGTCGACAAGATGCCCGACCTGCCGCTGCTCATCGGCCCCGGAGCGAACGGGCACGAAGAAGAGCTGCAGCGGCTGATGGCCGATGTCCCGACCCTGAAGCCGCAGCTCGCCTCGGCGACCTGGGTCGGCGGCCGCCGCTGGGACCTCAATTTCCAGTCGGGCGAAACGGTTGCACTTCCTGAAGGCGACGAGGAAGCCCGCACCGCGCTCGTCCACTTCGCCAGGATGGACAAATCGAGCGGGCTTCTCGGTCGCGGGATCGTCCGCTTCGACCTGCGCATCCCCGGCAAGATGATCGTTCGCCTTCCGCACGCGCTGACCGAGCCCAAGCCCGGCCAGCCGCAGCAGGAGGGCTGATGGCGCACCCGCCCGACCAGCCGCTGATCGCCGCGCTCGACATCGGCTCGTCCAAGGTCAGCGCAATGATCGCCACCACCGATGCTGAGGGTCGCCTGACCGTGCTCGGCACCGGCCAGCGCGAGAGCCGCGGGGTCAAGCGCGGGTACATTACGGACATGGGCGCCAGCGAGTTCGCGGTGCGCGAGGCGGTAGAGCTCGCCGAGCGGATGAGCGGCTTCACGGTCGAGGATGTCTGGGCGAGCTACGGCGCCGGCGGGCTCGTCAGCGATGTCGCCAATGTCGAGGTCGAGCTCGGCGGTCACGCGGTCGAGCAGGCCGACGTCGCCGAGCTGCTCGACGCGGGAAAGCGCGCGATCGACCGCAACGGCCAGGTCGTTCTGCACGCCCATCCGGCCCTCTACACGATCGACAACGCGCAAGGCGTCCAGCAGCCGATTGGCCTCCACGCCAACCGGCTCGGAGTCGATATCCACGTGATCGCCGCCGACGCCTCGCCGCTTCGGAACATCGACACCGTGATCCGCTCCGCGCACCTCGGCGTGAAGGCGATCGTCGCGTCGCCGATCGCAGCCGGACTCGCCTGCCTCAGCGAAGAGGAGCGCGAGCTCGGAGTCGCGCTGGTCGAGATCGGCGCCGAGGTCACCAACGTTTCGGTGCACTATGGCGGGATGCTGGTCGGCCTGCGCTCGATCCAGCTTGGCGCCAAGGATATCACCAGCGACATCGCCTGCGCCTTCGCGGTCCAGCGCCGCGACGCCGAGCGCCTCAAATGCTTCTACGGCTCGGCGATGACGTCCCCTCGCGACAATCACGAGATGATCGAGGCGACCCAGATCGGAGCGGAGCCGGGCGCGGAGCCGATGAAGATCACTCGAGCGCAGCTGATGATGGTCATCCGTCAGCGCGTCGAGGAACTGACCAACGAGGTGGAAGCGGCGCTGAAGGGACTAGGGTTCACCGGTCCGGTCGGTCGCCAGGTGGTGCTGACCGGCGGCGGCGCGGAACTCAAGAACATCGCCGACTACATGCAGGGCGTGCTCGGCCGCGCCGTTCGCGTCGGGCGGCCCAAGCAGATCACCGGCCTCCCCGATGCGCACAGTGGGCCAGCGTTTTCAACGCTCGTCGGGCTCGCGCTGCTCGCGGCGTCAGGCAGGGGCGACATCCGCGACATCGGCCCAATCGCTCGGCCCCGCCAGCCGAAAGGCTTCGTCGGCCGCTTCGTCGCGGCAGTGAAGGGCGGCTACTAAAACCGCGGCGACAGCTGCCTGCGCGACTGCTATGACCAGCCGCGACAAGGGGGGCATGTCGATGGCGACGCTTGCTCAAAGACGCGGGCTCCAGACTGCGCCTGCGCTGGTGCTGTTGCTCGGCGCAGCAGTCGTTCTCAACTATATCGACCGTGGCGCGGTCGGCGTCGCCGCCCCGCTGATGAAGTCGGACCTCGGGCTCACCGCGACGGAAATCGGAGTGGCCATCTCCGCTTTCTTCTGGGTTTACGCGCCGATCCAGCTTGGGCTCGGCTGGCTGTGCGACCGCTGGTCGGTGTACAGGCTGCTCGCGCTCGGAACCGTGCTGTGGTCGATCAGCACCGTGATGATGGGTTTCGTCGCCGGCTTCCTGTCGCTGTTCCTGCTCCGCCTCGTGCTCGGTGTCGGCGAGAGCATCGTCTTCCCCGGCAGCTCGAAGATCATCTGCAGGCACGTGCCGGCGGAGCGGCGCGGCCTCGCCAATGCCGTCGTCATGACCGGAGTCGCGCTTGGGCCCGCGATCGGAACCTTTGCCGGCGGAGCGATGGCGGCGGCCTTCGGGTGGCGCGCAATGTTCGTCCTCTTTGGACTGCTCAGCGCCGTCTGGCTTCTTCCCTGGGCATCGGTGACGCGGGCGCTTCCAACGAGAGCGAATGTATCGGAAGCGGCGTTCCCGGTCCGCAAGCTGCTGCGCCGCTGGTCGCTGTGGGCGACGGGGATCGGCCACGCGACCTCGAACTACGGCTTTTATTTCCTGCTGGCGTTCCTGCCCCTCTACCTCGTCCAGCAGCGCGGGCTCAGCATCATCCAGATGACGATGCTCGCGACCGTCGGCTATTGCGTCCAGGCCGCGTCCGCGATTGTCCTCGGCAACGTCTCGGACCGGTGGACCCGTGGCGGCGGGTCGGAGCCGCGAATCCGGCGCGCCATGCTCATCGCCGGCCACCTCATCTACGGTGTCGGGATCGTCGCCATTCCGCTCGTCCACAGTCTTCCTGTCGTGATCGCGCTGCTCTGTCTGCTTGGTGCGTGCGGCGGCGCGGTCTCGCCCAACCTGTATGCGGTCGGGCAGATGTTCGCCGGCCCGAGGGCGTCGGGAACCTGGGTCGGAATCCAGAACGCCGTCGGCAATCTGTCCGGCATCTTCGGGCCCGCGCTTTCAGGGATCATCATCGATCGGGTGGGCTATGGCAGCGCGTTCGGCATCGCCGCCGCGGTGTCGCTGTTCGGCGGTCTGTGGTGGGCGTTCGGCGTGCCGAAAATCGAGCAGGTCGAGCTCGATTGAACGGCGCTGGATAGCGGCGCGCGAGCCGACTATCATGGCCCCATGCTGACAGAAGACCTGCTCCAGGACGCGCGCGGCATTGCCGACCGAATCACCGCGCTTCGGCGCGCCATCCATTCCGAGCCCGAGCTCGGGCTAGAGACCCCCAAGACCCTCGCCAAGGTGAAGGCCGAACTGGCCGATATGCCGCTCGAATGGCGCGAAGGGCCGTCCTGCACGGGCGCGGTCGCGGTGCTCAACGCCGGCAAGGAGGGGCGCAGCGTCGTCCTTCGCGGCGACATGGACGCGCTTCCGATGACGGAGGAGACTGGACTGCCGTTCGCCTCGACGGTCTCGGGCCGGATGCACGCCTGCGGGCACGACACGCACACCGCGATGCTCGCCGGCGCCGCGCGGGTGCTCGCCGCCCGCGCCGATACGCTCGCCGGCGAAGTGCGCTTCATGTTCCAGCCCGGCGAGGAGGGGTTTCACGGCGCTCGCCATATGCTCGACGACGGGCTTCTCGACCCGCTGCCCGACGCCGCCTTCGCGCTCCACATCATGCCCAACGCGCCGCACGGGACGATCGGAAGCAGGGCCGGAACCTTGCTCGCTTCCGCCGACATGCTCGACATCGTTGTGGAGGGCCGCGGCGGACACGCCTCGATGCCGCACGACACGCGCGATCCGGTGCCGGTCGCCTGCGAGATCGTGATGGCGCTCCAGGCGATGGTCACTCGGCGCTTCAGTGCTCACGAAGCGATGATCGTCACCATCACCCAGCTGGAAGCCTCGACAGCGCACAACGTCATTCCCGACCGCGCGACCCTCAAAGGCACGATCCGAACGCTCACACCCGATCGGCGCAAAGAAGTCTGGAGCGCGATCCGCAGCCTCGCCGAGAATATCGCGCAGGCGCATGAGTGCGATGCCGACGTGACCGTCACCGAAGGCTTCCCGCCGACGGTCAACGACGCCCGCGCGGTCGCGCTCGCCGAAGCGGTCGCCACTTCGCTGCCGCACGGCGAGTTCCTCAACCTTCCCGCTCCCATCATGGGCGCGGAGGACTTCTCCTATGTGCTGGAGAAGGTGCCCGGGATGATGGCCTTCCTGGGTGTCGCTGAATCCGGCGCGGATTGGCGCCACTGCTGCGCCATCCATTCGAGCCACATGCTCGTGGACGAAAGCGTGCTCCCGCGCGGCACCGCATTCCTCGCCGGCTGCGCGCGCCGCTTCCTGGAACGCGGCTGGGACTGAGCGCGTAGAGCGGGGCGAAATGGAAAACGATTCAGTCAGGACGATGGGCGACAGCACTGTCGTCGACCTGTGGATTCAAGGGAAGTTTCGGGCGATCACCATCTCGCGTCACGCGATCGAGCGCTATCTCGGCCTCGCATCCGATGGAACGTCCGGCCTTACAGACGATGAGCGTAGCGAGTTCGTGAGGACCCACTTGGGGCAGGTCCAGAGCGCGGCGCTGGAGAGGCTCCGGAGCGATCCTGGAGCGGATGCGATCGCCATCGACTCCGCTCGGCTCGGAAGGCTGGACGAAGACATCGGCGAGCGCCGAACAAGCGATCGGCGCAAGGGTGATCGGCGAAAGCTGAACCTCGGCGCCCCCGGAGGAATCGAGCGCCGGCGCCGATAGAGTTGAGTCGAATTGCCTGGCGATGCGCCACTGGACTCTCGATTAACGCGAAGTAAACTCGCTTCGAGACTCGCCACCCCGACGCTCAGCTACGCACCGAGTTGGCGAGTCTCGCCCTCAGCCAGCTCACGATAACCGCATGGTAACCCGGCGCTCCCACAAGCTTGGGCTCAGCCGTGGAGTCGCCGGAAAATGGCGCGTTACTGGATCGCCTTGTTCATCGCTTGTGTCGTGCTCGCCGGCGCCTTCGCCTATCGGCTGGAGGTCGCTCCATCCTCTTCGATCACGGTCGAATTGCCTCCGGCCGCACCGATGGCACCGGCGCCTGGCTTTCACTTCCGTTAGGCGGCCCGGGTCCTTGGCTGTTTTGTCGTTCACTCCCCATTGCTCGATCACGACGTGCGGAAGTGAGTCTTCAGGGCCACACTTCCCCCCACTTTTTTTGGCGATTATATCCTTTACAAACCCAAAATGAGAGGTTAGGACAAACTCAACAGGAGTTGAGCAATGTCCGTTCTCTCGAAACCCTACTTTCACGACGAAGCCAAGGCTTTCCAATATCTTGAGAGCATCCTCTGGGCGGACGGCATCGTGTGCCCGCATTGCGGCGTCGTCGGCGGTCGCGTCTATGAGCTGAAGGGCAAGAGCACCCGCACCGGCCTCAAAAAGTGCGGCGAGTGCCGTCAACAATTCACCGTCAAGGTTGGCACCGTGTTCGAGCATGGCCGTATGCCGCTGAACAAAATGCTTCAGGCCGTCTATCTCATGACGTGCAGCAAGAAGGGCATCAGCGCCCACCAGCTGCACCGCACGCTGGAGATCACCTACAAGAGCGCATGGTTCCTCGCGCATCGCATCCGCGAAGCCATGCGTTCGGGCGAGCTAGCGCCGTTCGGCGGCGAAGGCGGCGTTGTCGAGGTCGATGAAACGTTCATCGGCCGCAAGGCTGGCAGCGTTGTTCGCTCCGGTGCCGCACACAAGATTCCGGTGCTGTCGCTCGTTCACCGCGAGTCGGGCCAGTGCCGTTCGTTCGTCGTCGATAACGTCACCCGCGACGCGCTTGTGCCGATCGTTCTCCAGAACGTGCAGCGCGAAACCTACATCATGACGGACGAGGCCGGTCAGTATCGCGGCCAGTTCCGCAATTTGTTCCTGGGCCACGGCGTCGTCAATCATACGTCCGGCGAATATGGCCGTGGCCGCGTTCACACTAACACGGTCGAGGGCAGCTTCTCCGTCTTCAAGCGCGGCATGAAGGGCGTCTATCAGCATTGCTCGGAGAAGCATCTGCACCGCTACGTCGCGGAGTTCGAGTTCCGCTACAACAACCGGTCGACTCTCGGTATCGAGGACTCGGAGCGCAACCAGAATGCACTCAAAAACATCGTCGGAAAAAGGCTCACCTACGCTAACTGACGAAGCGGCAGAAGTCGCCGCGGTTGGTTATATGCAACAAATGCATATTGCATCTGACGTGGGGTCAGATTATATCTGACGTTAGATCAGTTGCAATATGGATATCTGACGATGCTTTATACTTATCCACAGCTCGACGAGGCCGAAGCTCGCGTTCTCGCGCGGATCGACACTCTGCAGCGCGATCTGCGGCATTTCGTCGTCGCGAACCCGCAGCGCTGGACCGGCGTACTCGCACGTATGACGCGCGCCAAAGCCCTTCGTGCGTCCAACAGCATCGAAGATATCAATGTGTCGCAGGAAGACGCTGTCGCCGCCGTGGACGGCGAAGATCCAATGGAAGCGGATCGCCAGACGTGGAAGGCTGTCGTTGGCTACCAAGAGGCGATGACCTACATTCTTCAGCGATGCAAAGATGACAATTTCAGCTTCAGCCGTGATGTAATCCTCGCCATTCACTTCATGATTTCGCAAAGCGACTTGAATGCGAATCCCGGCAACCTCCGGAGGGGCTGGGTCGGTGTGCGAAACACGCGCACTCAAGAGGTCGTTCATGAGGGCGTGGAGCGAGAGCTGCTAGAACCATTGCTCGACGAACTTGTCGAAACGCTCAACTCCCCCGCGAATGTGCACATCGTCGTCAAAGCGGCACTCGCGCACCTTAATTTGACGCTGCTGCACCCATTTTCGGACGGTAACGGTCGCACCGCTCGGTGCTTGCAAACTGCGGTTCTTGCGAACGTAGGTGTTGTCGCTCAGGAATTTTCCAGCATTGAAGAATATATCGGACACAACCAAGCGGAATATTACTCGGTGCTCGCAGAGACCGGGGGGCGCGGGTTTAACCCAGGACGCGGGGCCAAGCAGTGGATACGTTTCTGTCTTACGGGCCACTATCGGCAGTTGCAGACACTCCTTCGACGTAACGCGGAGCTAAGCCGAATCTACGTCGATTTGGAAGAGCTTGTGCAAGAGCGGGGACTGCACCATCGGACAGCTGTTGGCATGCTTGAGGCTGCTTATGGCGCGCGTCTGCGTAATGCCTCCTATCGGGTAAGCACGGACGTTTCGAACAATCTTGCGAGCCGCGACTTGAAACAGCTCGTCGATGCTGGGCTGCTTATCCCTCAAGGGGAAACTCGCGGGCGTCACTATATCGCGGGGCCGGAAGTGCTGGAAATTCGAGCGCGTCATCGGCAGCCGAAGATAATCGATGATCCGTTCGCGGAGCCAGAATTGCCGCTAAACTACCCCATTGAAGAAGCAGCATAATGGTAGAAAAGCCGAAGTCCCAATCCGACAAATTCAAGCAAGCCGCTCGCGAGCTGCAAGCGGACGAGGACGAAGCCCGTTGGGAAGAGCGGCTGAAGAAGATCGGGAAGGCTAAGCCCGAGAAGCAGGGAAACTAGGACACCGGAAGGCCAAGGTCGGGGCGGTTCCGCAATGCCACCACGCGGCAGGGCCGAGCACGGAACTGGCGGATAGCTGACGGCGACCTACTCCTTCTCGGATCGCCGCCCACCTAGGTCTTGGCTAGTCCCGCGCGTTCCAGTGTCCGCGCGCCGTTAACCGGTCGCGGTCCTAACGACCGGTTGCCGAGCATGGCAAAGCCGCGCTTAGTCATGGGTGCGTAAAAGATACAATCACCCTTTTTTTCTCCGATGTTAACTTTTCCGCTTGGCTTGCGACTCGCAATGATTCATTGATTCTTCCCGAAGGCTCAACGCGTTGCCGCTTTGGGGGAGGACTAATTCCATGAGCATCGATTTCATTCGGCCGGAGGTCGACGAGCTTCGCCCGCGGATCAGCGTGATCGGCGTCGGCGGAGCGGGCGGAAACGCCATCGCCAACATGATGCACGCCGACGTGCAGGGGGTCGACTTCGTCGTCGCCAACACCGACGCCCAGGCACTCAACCATTCGGAGGCCGATCGCCGGATCCAGCTCGGCCTGAAGATCACCCAGGGGCTCGGCGCCGGCTCGAGGCCAGAGATCGGCCGCGCCGCCGCGGAAGAGACGATCGACGAGATCATCCAGTCGCTGGAAGGCGCGCACATGTGCTTCATCGCCGCCGGAATGGGCGGGGGCACCGGTACCGGAGCGGCGCCTGTGATCGCCAAGGCGGCGCGCGACCGCGGAATCCTGACGGTCGGCGTGGTCACCAAGCCGTTCGCGTTCGAAGGCGCCCGCCGCGGCCGCGCTGCCGAATCCGGAATCCAGGAACTCCAGCAGCACGTCGACACGCTGATCGTCATTCCGAACCAGAATTTGTTCCGCCTCGCCAATAGCGAGACGACCTTCAAGCAGGCGTTCGAAATGGCCGACGAGGTGCTTCAGCAGGGAGTCCGCGGGATCACCGACCTGATGGTCATGCCCGGCCTCATCAACCTCGACTTCGCCGACGTCCGCTCGGTGATGAGCGAGATGGGCAAGGCGATGATGGGCACCGGGGAAGCTGACGGCGACAACCGCGCCATCGAGGCCGCCGAGAAGGCGATCTCCAATCCGCTGCTCGACGGTGTGTCGATGAAGGGCGCCAAGGGCGTCATCATCTCGATCACCGGCGGCGAGGACATGCGCCTGATGGAGGTCGACGAGGCGGCAAGCCACATCAAGGAGCTGGTCGACCCCGACGCCAACATCATCTGGGGCTCGGCGTTCAACAACGACCTCGGCGGCAAGATCCGCGTGTCGGTCGTCGCGACGGGCATCGAGGCCGAAGTTGGCGCACAGCCGCAGCCGGCGAAGGTCTTCAGCTTCCCTGCGCGCCAGACTGCTTCAACGAGCGTTACCGCTGCTGCCGAGCCGACGACGGGGCAGGACGAGACAGCCGACACCGACGAGTCCGACGAAGGTGACGAGCTT
>DASUIC010000063.1:0-45011 GCA_036273215.1 Sphingomicrobium sp. | reverse complement strand
GTGCTACATTCGTTCCCGTTAGACGTGTGGGGCCGCGCACGCCTAGGGGTGAGTCATGGCCGAAGTCATCCGCATCGCCGAGTCTGCGTCAGAACCCTCGCCGCAAAGCCTTCCCCAGAATGTCGAGGCCGAAGCCGCGCTACTCGGGGCACTGATGATCGACAACCGGCTGATTGAGGACATCCAGCTCAAGCTTCGCGCCGATCATTTCTTCGAACCGCTGCACGGACGAATCTACGACGCAATCCTCAAGCTGACCGACAGCAACCGCGTCGCGAACCCCGTCACCCTGCGCCCGCTGTTCGAATCCGACGAATCGATAAAAGAAGTTGGCGGTCCGGCTTATTTGGCGCAATTGACCGGATCGGGCGCGGCCGTGATCGGAGCGCGGGATTTCGCACACCAGATCTACGATCTGGCGCTGCTCCGTGCCCTGATTGGCGTAGGCCGCGGCCTGGTCGAAGGCGCGCTCGACACGAGTGAGGACGTTGCCCCCCTCGCTCAAATCGAGCGCGCCGAGTCCGAACTCTACAAGGTTGCGGAGCAAGGCGGCGGCGAGGGCAAGGCCAAGTCGTTCGGCGATGCCGCGATGGAGTCGATCCGCAACGCCGAAGCGGCGCTGAATCGCGGCGGCGGTCTCACCGGAATCACCAGCGGATTTACCGGACTCAATTCGCGCATCGGTGGGCTTCAGCGTTCCGACCTGATCATCGTCGCGGGCCGTCCGGGCATGGGCAAGACGGCGCTTGCCACGAACATGGCGTTCGCCGCCTCCGAGCGCTTTCTTCAGGATCAGTCGGACGGAATCGAAGCCGCGCGGGCGGCGGGAGCGCCGATCGCTATCTTCAGCCTTGAAATGTCGGCCGAGCAGCTGGTCACCCGCGTTCTTTCGGAACAGTCGCAGGTGACCGCCGAACAGATCCGCACCGGCAACCTCGGGCGCCAGGAATTCGCCAATTTTGCGCGCACCGCGGACCGGCTTCACAGCCTTCCCTTCTACATCGACGATACGCCTGGCCTCACCATCGCGGCGCTTCGTGCGCGGGCGCGCAGGCTCAAGCGCCAGAAGGGCATCGGCCTTGTGGTCGTCGATTATCTCCAGCTGCTCCAGGGAACGGGGAAGGGGAGCGCTGGAGATAATCGCGTCCAGGAGATTTCGGAGATCAGCCGGGGCCTGAAGCAGCTCGCCAAGGAACTCGACGTGCCGGTGATCGGCGTCTCACAGCTCAGCCGGGCGGTCGAGCAGCGCGAGGACAAGCGGCCGCAGCTTTCCGATCTTCGCGAATCAGGCTCGATCGAGCAGGACGCCGACATCGTGCTCTTCGTCTATCGCGAGGAATATTATCTCAAAGCGCACGAGCCCAAGCACCCGATCCCGGGCGATACGGCGGATGTCTTCTCAGCGTTCGAGGAGTGGGAATCGAAGCACCGGCAGGTCGCCGGCATGGCCGAGCTGATCATCGCCAAGAACCGCCACGGCGGCACGGGCAAGGAGCGCCTGAGGTTTGAAGGCCGGTTCACGAAATTCAGCGACCCGGCCGAGGAGGACCGGTTGCCGGAAGAGCGGGGATAGGATGCGCGCGCGGCTCAGGGAGGGGCCGCTCACGGGCATCTCAGGGGAGGGGGTTGAGGGCGTCGGACCGTGCCGGGTCCGGCGCCCTCAGTCTTTTACGGCCCGACGTCGCCGCTCTGCTGCACGGGCGCCCATGTCACTCCGCGCACGAGGCCGAGCGAGGCTGCGACATTGTCGTCCCAGCCGTAGACGTCGGGTCGGAACTGGATTTTCGACCCGTCCCAGAACACCGTGTGATAGAGCAGCCGGACCGGGATCGGCTTCGGCAGCTTGACGTATTTCTCGTCCTGGCCCGCCATAGCCTGCTGGAATTGGTCGGCGACTCCTTCCTCGGTGGCAATCGCATTGGCGAAGGCAACCGCGTTCTGGACGCGGACGCAGCCGTGGCTCCGGTGCCGGTCGGGCAGTCCGAACAGTGCTTTGGCCGGCGTGTCGTGGAGGTAGATCGCCTGCTTGTCGTCCATGTCGAACTTCACGATTCCGAGCGAGTTCTTGGGCCCCGAATTCTGGATGTACTTGCCGTTCTCCACCGTGAAATTGTTTGACTGGAGCCAGCTCTGGCTCTTCTTCGACAATTCATCCGTGGCGATCGAGTCGGGCACCCGCCACTTCGGGTAAGCGACCAGGTTGAGGATCGGCGCCTGGAGTTGGGGCGTCGCCTTGTCGGGCTCGCCGTCGACCACTTCGCGGCGGTCCATGTGCTTGCCGTCGCGCCAATAGTCGAGAATCGCCGCCGCGGTGTTCACGTCGATGCGCGTCGCCGGGGGGTTGCGCTCGAGCCAGCGCAGCCGCTCCATCGCGATTGCGCATTCGCGGGCGAGACCGCCGGGACCGAGATTCACCGCTGAAAGCGTGTTGCCGCCAACGATCCCGTCCGTCTTCAGTCCGAAATCGCCTTGGAGATGCTTTACCGCGGCGACCATCTGCGCCGAATAACGCGCGCCGCTGCTGGCCGGAGCGTGGCCCCCAGCCTGAGCGGATTTGCCGGCCGGCTGTGACTGAGGCGCATTCAGATAGCCCATCTGGGTCAGCGCCGTCGCGAGCGCTGCCACGCGCGAGTCGTGACTGCCCGGCTTGATCGGATCGCCGCTAGGAATCGCCTGGAAATTGGGATTCGCGGTCGCCAGCTTGAGATAATGCAGGTGTGCCTGGCTGAGCGCCTTATATTCATCTGTCTGCGGCGGCAGGGATGCAAACCAGCTCGTCAGATCGCCTTTTTGCAGCGCGTCGCGGAACCCTTGGGTGACGTCGCCCGACGGACGCGGGATGGTGTAAACCGGGAAGATCTTGTTGGGGTCGGCATAGCCGTGCGCGAGCGCTTCGGCATATTTGAGCGCGGCCTGGGTCAGCGCCGCTCCGTCCTGCCCGTTGCCCTTCAGGAACAGGTCGGGCTTGAGCCCGTTCGCCGGAGCGTTCGCGATCGCATCGCGAAGCTGCTTCTCGAGCTTCGCATTCCACTGGACCTGCGGGTTCTGCGCAGACCCAGCCGCATTGGAGGCCGGCTGGTTGGAGGAATTTCCGCCCTGCGAACAGGCGGGAAGGGCGGCGGTGCACAAGGCAAGGCTCAAGACCGTGCCGATCGATTTACTCTTCATCACAGGCGCTTGAACGCCGGTCCCGCGGAAACGGGTGCAATGTTGCTTCGTCATGCTGAACTTGTTTCAGCATCCATCGAAGAGACGAACGGCGGCCTTCATTGAGATGGACCCTGAATCAGGTTCAGGGTGACGAAGTGAGGGGCTAATCCTCCTGCATGTTAGGATCGCGCAGGCCCTCGCCGATGGCCGCGCGGGCTCGGTCGGCTTCGCTGCTCGTCACCGGATAGGCGCAATAATCCGCGGCGTAGAAGGCGCTCGGCCGATGATTGCCAGAGATTCCGACGCCTCCGAACGGCGCGTTCGATGGAGCGCCATTGGTCGGCCTGTTCCAGTTGATCACCCCGGCGCGGACGTTCGCCCAGAACTTGTCGTACATCTCGGGACTTCCGCCGACCAGGCTCGCCGCGAGCCCGAAGCGCGTGTTGTTCGCTTCGTCGATGGCCGCATCGAAATCCCTGACCCGGATGATCTGCAGGACGGGCCCGAAAATCTCCTCATCGGGCCTGTCCTTGACGTCCGTCACGTCGATCAGCGCAGGCGTGAGATACGGCCGCTCCTCGTAAGGACGGTCGAGACGGCGCAGCGGCTTTCCGCCCTTCATCATCAGGTTCAGCCATTGCGCCTGCACATGGTCGGCCGCGGTCGTGTCGATCACGGGACCCATGAACGGCTGCGGGTCGGCGAAGGGGTGGTCGACGATCAGCCGGTCGATCAGTGCCTGGATCGCTTCGAGCAGCTCCTCGTGTTTGCCGTCATCGACGATCAGCCGCCGCGCCGCAGTGCAGCGCTGACCCGCGGTCAGATAAGCGGATTGGACGGCAAGGGTCGCCGCCGCTTCGACGTCCTTGGCGCCCCAGACCACGAGCGGGTTGTTGCCGCCGAGCTCGAGTGCGAGGATCTTCTGCGGAGTGTCGGCGAATTGCTTGTGGAGCGATAGTCCGGCCCGCGCGGAACCGGTGAAGAGGAGACCGTCGATGCCCGGCTGCCCGGCAAGCGCGCGGCCCTGGTCCGGGCCGCCGATGAGCAGGCGGACCACGCCGTCCGGAACTCCCGCTTCGTGGAAGCACCGGACCAGAAATTCGCCCGTCGCCGGAGTTTTCTCGGACGGTTTGAAGACCACGGCGTTGCCCGCGATCAGCGTGGGGACGATGTGGCCGTTGGGCAAATGCGCAGGGAAATTATAGGGCCCGAGCACCGCGAGCACCCCGTGAGGCTTGTGGCGCACCGCGATCTTGTTGCCGAGCGCCGCCTCCATCTTCCGCTGTGGAGTCCGTTCGGCATAGGCCTCAACCGAAATCTCGACCTTGTTGACCACCGCGGCGACTTCGGTTCGCGCTTCCCAGAAGGGCTTGCCGGTCTCCCTCGAGATCAGCTCGGCGAATTCGGCGTCCTTTTTGCGGACGACATTGGCGAAACGGCGCAGCGCCTCGATGCGGTAGGCGACCGAATGCGCCGCCCACGCCGGCCATGCCGAGCGTGCCGTCGCGACCTCCGCAGCCGCATCGCCGACGTCACCCGACCAGACCTGCGCGCCAGTGGCCGGATCGGTCGAAACCAGCGTTTGATTAACGGGCAGGTCCATCACGTCCTCAAGCTCGCGGGTGCGTCCTGGACCATTGCTTCGCCCATTCGCCGCACCGCTCTAACCTTGTCGTCGAACGGCTGCCAGTCGTCCCGGTCGGCGATAGCCGACCAGATCGCTTCGACCGCGTCGATGTGCATCGAGCATGGCGCCGGATCGGCCCAATAAGGATGCGATTGGAGCCGCTCGCGTCCGGCCAGTAGCCGGGCAAGCTCGCGAAACGGATCGCCCGGATAGAGCTCGACTCCAGGGTCGCGGCCGCCTCGCCAATCGAAGAACACGCGGTCGATCGGCTGCGCGCGCGTCGCCAGCGCGTTGATCAGGGCGGCGACCAGATCGCGATCATCCTCGCCCGGCGCGACTCCAAGGCGGCGCATCATGGAACCGACCAGTGCCTGCTCGAATCGGCCGCCCCAGCCCGCAAGCAGATCGGACAGCGGCGGAGCTTCGGCGATGAGCGAAAGGCAGCCTGCCAGTTGCGCGAGGTCCCAGTGGATGGCCTCCGGCTGCCGTCCAAAAGAGTATAGGCCATAATGGTCGAAGTAAGCCGCCGTGAAATCCGCGTCCCAATCGCGCGTGAATCGCCACGGGCCGTAATCGAAACTCTCGCCGGTGACGTTGATATTGTCGCTGTTGAGCACGCCGTGGACGAAGCCCGCGGCCATGTAGGACGCGGCCAACGCAGCCGTCGCGCTGCTCACGAGGTCGAACAGGCGAAGGCTGTTTTCGCCGTCATCCTCAGCCGGCGCCTCGCCGTAGAGCTGTTCAAGGCAGTAGCGGACGAGCTTGTGGATGTTCTCCGTCTGCCCAAAGAAGGCGAGCCGCTGGAATGTGCCGACGCGGATATGGCCGTGGCTAAGCCGCGTCAGCACTGATGAGCGGGTAGGGGAGGGCTCGTCGCCGCGCTCCAGCGCCTCCCCCGTTTCGAACAAGGCAAAGCTCTTCGACGTGTTGACGCCGAGCGCTTCGAGCATTTCGGTCGCGAGCACTTCGCGAATGCCGCCTTTGAGCGTCAAGCGGCCATCGGCATGGCGGCTGTAGGGGGTTTGGCCGGAACCCTTGGTGCCGAGATCGAGCAGGCGATCACGATCGTCGTGAAGCTGCCCGAACAGAAAGCCGCGCCCATCGCCGATTTCCGGATTGTACACCCGGAACTGATGTCCGTGATAACGCAACGCCAGCGGTTCGGTGAGATTGTCGGGCAGCGGTTCGAACCGGCAAAAATGCGCCGCCCACTGATCTTCGCTCAGGTCGAGGCCGACCCGCTCCGCCCATCGCCGGTTCAGGAACCGCGGCGTGCATCGGGGAAATCGAGCCGGCTCGACCGCATCGTAGAAATCCGCGCCGAGCGAGAGGATTTGCGGATCGGGACGGTAGCGCGCCATCGCTCCTGAAGTGGCGAGGCCCGGCGGCGCTTCCAAGCCTCAGCCGACGAGCTGCTTCAGTGAGGTCAGCGCGTCCGAGTCGGGCTCATTCGGAGTAATCGTGCCCGTGAACTTCCCGGTCGAGTCGAACAGCAGAACGGTGGCCGTATGCTGCATTTGCTGGCCCATCGGCGCGTTGGGGACGGCTTGAGCGAAAATGCCGTACTGCTTCTTCACCTGGTCGATCTGCGCCTGGCTGCCGGTCAGCCCAATGATCGGCGCATTGAACAGCCGGGCATATTGGCCGACGTCCTTCGGCCCGTCGTGCGCAGGGTCGATGGTCACGAAGACGATGCGGAAGGCATTATCGCCCCCAACCTCGTCACGAAGCTTGACCAGCCGCGACAGGGTCGTCGGACACACGTCTCCGCAACGCGTGAAGCCGAAATACATGAGGTACGGCTTGCCGAGCAGGCTGGCGCTCGAGAACGGCTTGCCATCGGCTCCGACCAGCGTGAACGGACCGCCGAAGCTCGACTGCGCGGCGGGAACGACGGCCTGCGGCGGGTGAACGGTGACGCGCTGCACCAGCAGCAAAGCGGCGATTCCGCCGATGGCAAGCACAACCAGCGCCCACAGCAGCAGGCGCACCTCTCTAAGCTTGGATTTCGGCGGCGCTGTTTCAGTCATGCAAGAGCCCATAGACCGGCGCTGCGTCGCTCTGGAAGGGTCTGTTGTCCGCCATTGCCGACCTGCACGGCTGCTGTTTAGGTGCGGGGATGCCAGCCCGGGTAAGGAATCGGTGAGCGACACGTTCGCGGGAGTCGAGCTCGGCGGCACCAAATGCGTCGCGATTTTAGCGCGCGGCCCTGACGAGGCGATCGCGCGCGAGACGATCCCCACCACCACGCCCGAAGAGACGCTCGGCGCCATCGGGCGAACCTTGGTCAGTTGGCGCGCAGAGCCCGGCTTCAAGGCACTCGGAATCGGCAGCTTCGGACCGCTCGAACTCGATCGGATGGCCGCGCGATATGGGACCATCACCAGCACTCCGAAGCCGGGCTGGGCCGGCGTCGACGTCATGCGGCGGCTGCAGAGCGCTGCGCGGGTGGCGACCGCTTTCGACACCGACGTCAACGGCGCGGCACTGGCCGAGATGCGCTGGGGCAGCGGACGCAGCTTCGACGATTTCGCTTATGTGACGGTCGGGACTGGAGTCGGTGTCGGACTGATCGTCAATGGCAAGCCGACTCGCGGCTTCGCTCACTGCGAGCTCGGTCACATTCGCGTGGCGCGGCTTGCCGGTGACTCGTTCGCGGGATCCTGCCCATTTCACGGGGACTGCGTCGAAGGCCTCGCTTCGGGCCCGTCGCTCAAGGCGCGATCGTGCGACGGCAACTTGGCACCCGACGATCCTGCGTGGCAGTCTGTAGCGTGGGCAATCGCCCAACTCTGCCACGCGATCGTCTGCGCGGCCGCGCCTCGCGCGATCGCCATCGGCGGCGGAGTGGTCGAGAATAACCCGCATCTGCTCGACCGGATCGAGCGGATGCTCGTGGACAGCCTCAACGGCTACATGCAGCTCCCGCCCGAGCGCCCTTATGTCCGAGCGCCCGCCCTGGGCGCGAATGTCGGCCCACTGGGAGCGATCGCTCTTGCTATGACGGCCGGCGGCTAGCCCCGATCAGTAACCGCGCGCCATGCGACTCGACAGCTTCGCCGGCGTGGACGAGCAGGCATTCGCCCGCCCCAGCGACGACGTCGCCTGACGATACCTGCCCGGCCAATGGAATGACCCACCGCGAGCGGTCAGTCAGAAGGTCGTGGCGCGTGTGCAGCAAGGTAAAATGGGGGGTTTCGACCAGCACCTGCTCCGGCTCATTGGACATATTCGCAAGGGTTCCGGCGAACGGCCCGCGAACCGCGACCTCGATCGCATCATCGACGTGAAGCTCGCGTGGGCGGCCATAATCGTAAAGTCTATAGGTGACGTCGCAATTGTCCTGGAATTCGAGGAGCGAGATGCCCGCGCCGATTGCATGAATGGTGCCCGCCGGAACGAAGACGAACTCACCCGCACGGACCGGCTTCCATTGGACCAGCTGTTCGATCGAACCGCCCAGCGCCGCGTCCCGCAGTTCGCGCTTTGACACGGAACGCGTGAGACCCAGGCCCAGCGTCGCTCCTTCGACTGCGTCCAGAATGTACCAGCATTCGTCCTTGCCCCCCGGCAACCCGCGGGCTCGTGCCTGTTCGTCATTCGGATGGACCTGGATCGAAAGCCGTTCGCCGGTGAAAATATATTTGGCAAGCAGCGCGGCATTCTTCCCTTCGGTGAACCACACCTCCCCGATGCGTTTGCCCGAACGCGCATCGAACATGGGCGGAAGCGAAGTGCGCCCCCAGGTCTTCTCGACATAGTGCCGCTCGAGCTTGATCATGAATCAGGGCGTTAGCGATAACGCCGCGCGTTGTGCGATCGATTTTTGACTGCCAGTTTGTCGCCGGTCGCGTCTGGAAAGCGGGGGAGGACCAATGCAGCAACGCGCGTCAGCGGCCGTCACCGGCGCTTATGCGATCGTCACCTGCCTGTTCTTCGCCTGGGGATTCGTCACCTCGCTCGTCGATCCGCTGGTCGCGGCGGTGAAGGGCATCTTCCATTTGTCGGATGTCGAAGCGCAGCTCAGCGCATCGGCCTTCTTCATCGCTTACGGAGTCATGAGCCTTCCCGGCGCGGTGCTCCTTTCGCGCATCAAGTCGGCACCGACGGTGTTGATCTCGCTGGCGTTGATGGTCGTGGGCTGCCTCATCATGCTGCTCGCCGCGAACATCGCGCTCTACGAGGTCGTGCTGCTCGGCCTATTCGTGATGGCGAGCGGCATCACCGTCCTTCAGGTCGCTGCGAATCCCTTGGCGGCCGCATTGGGACCGCCCGAGCGCAGCCATTTCCGGCTGACGTTCAGCCAGGCGTTCAACAGCCTCGGCACGTTCATCGGTCCGTATCTCGGCGCTGCGCTCTTTCTGAAAGGCGTCGAAGTGAAGCAAGGCGTCGCGGTTACACCGGCCGTCCAAGCGGCATCGCTCCGCGGAATCGACCGCGCATTCTTCTGGATCGCAGGGCTGATCATCCTCATCGGCATCCTGATCACCGCGGGGCGAAAGCTGATCGACGCGGCCGCCGCACGGCCGCCTCACGAGACCGCAAAGCTGGGCATCGGCGTCACCGTCCGCGAAGCGCTGTCGTCGCCCTGGGCTTTGTTCGGCGGCTTGGCGATCTTTCTCTACGTCGGCGCGGAGGTTGCAATCGGCACCCAGATGGCGCTGTTCCTCAACAGCGCGCCGGTGTGGAACGTGCCGCTCGAGACTGCCGGCAAATATGTCAGCCTCTACTGGGGTGGGGCGATGATCGGCCGACTGATCGGCTCGGCGCTGCTGACGCGATTTGATGCTCCGCAGCTGCTGACGGCTTTTACCGCCATCGCATGCGCGCTCTGCCTGTTCGTGTTCACCGCCGGCGGAGTCCCGGCGGGCTATGCCGCGCTCTCGATCGGCTTGTTCAACTCGATCATGTTCCCGGTGATCTTCACCATCACGCTGGAGCGTTCGACAGCGTCGGACGAAGCGACCTCCGGTTTCCTCTGCTTTTCGATTGTTGGAGGCGCGGCGATCCCGCCGCTGACGGGCCTCGTCTCACAGCATACGAGCTATGTCACGGCCTTCGTCGTCCCGGCAGCCTGCTATGCAGTGCTGTGCCTGTTCGCGGTCGCCTCGCACCACGCGCGAGTGCGTTTGCGGGAGGAGCCCGCCGCGGCGACGATCCACTGAGCGTCACAAGCGGACGAGCGGGCATGGCACTCCGGGGACGTCGACGCGAAACTCGAACAGGTCTCCGATCAGCGGCTGTTTCGCGATCTGCTCAGGCTTCAGCAGCTGACGTGCGGTGCTTGCAAAGGCGGTTCGCAAATCGTCGCCGCCCAATGCGATTTTGGTGATGTTCGCGACCGGGAAGCGCACGCGCTGGACGAGCTCGCCCGTTTGCGAATAGCGACGTGCTTCCCATCCGCCGTAGAGCGCGATCCAGAGGCAGCCGTCGCTGTCGACGGTTGGACCGTCGGGATGACCGTCCTTCGGGTCGATGCGCACGAACGGCCGCGCATCGCCGAGCGATCCGTCATCGTGGATCTCGGCCTGCTGGATCGTGCATTTCAGCGTATCGACTAGATACAGCAGCTTCCCGTCGGGCGAGACGGCGGGGCCATTCGTAATCGTAATCCCGGTGAGTCGCGTGGTCCGAAGATTGCCCTGGCTGAAGCAATAGAAGGCTCCGGTCTTCGACTTTTCGTTATTGTCCATCGTTCCGAACCACAGGCGGCCGTTCGGATCGACCGCTCCGTCGTTCAGCCGGTTGGTCGGCTTGTCGGTCTCCACCTCGACGAGAAGGTCGAATGCACCGCTGGCTTCGTCGAAGTGGTAGAGTCCGTGTTCGAGCCCTGCGACGAAACCGCCGGCCTCTGCTGGAAACAGGAAACCGACCTTGGCGGGCGAATCCCACCCGCGCTTCGACCCGTCGGCGGGGTCGAAACGATGAATCTTGCGCTTCTTGATATCGACGAACCAGAGCGCCCGGTCGCGCTCAACCCAGACCGGCCCTTCGCCGAGCTCGGCCTCCAGATTCCAGGCTACCTCCGGTTCGACGTCGCTCATTCCAGGGCAAACGATGGCCGACGAATATCTTTCCAAAGAACAGCGGCAGTCGCCTAAAGCAGCGTGTTGCCGGCGTGGAGCCTGATGCGTGCTGCAAGAGCGACGCCCGGTGTGTCGACCTTGTACGGGTATGGCGGTGGAGGGACGCGCTCCGGATGGTAATCCTGAATTCCGGCCTTCGCGTCGCCCAGATACAAATTGTCGCGAACCTGAAGATAGGCCAGCGCAGTTTGATCGGGGCCGAAGGCGAATCGTTGCTTCGTTGCCTCGACTCGCTTCGCGTCTGCAGCTCCGTTCGCCAGCTCCGCCCGCTCTCCCGCCGTCTTGATGCCCGCACAATAGTTGCGCTCGATCCCCTCCACCGTCCGGAAGCTCGGAGGTTCCGTGCAAGGCCGGTCGGCGCGGTTGATGAAGATGTTGCCCTCGACCACCGCGCGGGCGCCCAGGCTAAAGCTCATCCCGTAAAAATCCCAGTCCTCAAGGAGATTGTTGTAAAGGTGGTAGACTCCGAAGGCGGCTCTTGGGTTACGCTGAACAGTGTCATGGAACCAATTATGATCTAGTGTCACATGTGAATTGGAATCCCGCGAATAATATTTGAAAGGGTTTTCATCTGTGCTGTTATTCAAAAGCATTACCTTGTTGTGATCGTGGAACTTGGACCAGGAGATGGTCACGTCATCCGATCCTGTCTTCACGTTTACTAATCTGTCGTTGAATCGGGACAGGTCTACATGATCGATCCAGATGTCCCGGGCCCCGCGCGCGATATTTATGGCTTGGGAGATGCCGGTGAATCGCCCGTCGATTGCGATGTTCGTGACGATGACATTGTGGCTGCCGAAAATCGCCAGGCCGTTGTAGAGGAGCGTGATTCGATGCCCGCGGCCGTCGATTGTGACGTTCGAGCCGACGCGCACCAGCGAATGCAGGGGGATTTGCATGTCGCGCGCGAATTGCACCCATACCGGACCTTTATTCCGTTCGACGGCCGCGCGAAGCGTGCCGGGGCCGCCGTCCGCCGCTGAGTCCACGACGACGATGGCCCCCCCGGCGCCTCCCGTCGCGGCTGCGCCATAGCCGTGGCGTCGCGCGAGGAGGGTGGACTCGCCATAGGAATGCGCTTCCACAGGCGCGTGGCGGTGTGCTCCATGGCAAGCGACCGCGAGCGCGATGCCGAACGCTGCGACAACGGGCTTGGCGATTGGGGGCTTGGCAATTGGATGTGCCATCTTTGGCAACGTCCTTGAACTCGGGCCGGACCCATCCACTTGCATTGCTGCGGGTGGTTGTCGAGAAGCGCCACGCCTTCGTCCAGCGCTTGCCAACACCGTTTGTCGGTTTATGTAACTCATTGCCTGGCATGCAGAAAAGGCGCGGGTAGGGACGCGCGATTGCCGGCTCACGAGTGATTTTTGCGGGGAAAGGCTCCCAAATTGTCGGTCAAGCTCAGGCTCACGTCTCGCGGGCCAGCCCAAGTTCCATTGCTGAGGCTCATAGCCTTTGCCGTTCCACTTGCGCTTGTCGGGTGTACTTTGCCGCGAACCGGCCCATCGATTTCGGAATTTGCGAAAGCCGGCGCAGCAGATTCCATCCACCTCGTCGACGCGACCCTTCAAGACGCCGCCGCCAGCCGAACCGCGGAGCATGCGGGGTTTCCGGCCGCGTGGCGGCAGGTCACTCCCGCGCTATTCGACAGGATCGGGCCAGGCGATGTGGTCCGCATCGTCATTTTCGAAAACGATGGTCTTGGAGTGTTCACGTCAGGCCAAACTGGCCCCGCCACCCTTGACTCGGTGCCGGTGGATTCCACCGGCGCGATTCAGCTTCCCTATATCGGACGCGTTCACGTCGCCGGCATGTCGCTCACCGAGGCGAGAAACGCTCTGCTCGAAGATATGCGGCCGCTCGTCGCCAGCGCGGACGTGCAGGTCAGCTTCGCCGAGCGGCACAGCCAGCTGATCTCGGTCGAGGGAGATGTGGCAAAGCCGGGAGCGGTTCCGCTGTCTCCCGAAACCAGCAAGCTCGCTTCGCTGCTCAGCCTGGCTGGGCCGACCCCGGCGGATATCGAGCAATCGGTCGTGACCGTTCGTCGGGGCCTGGAAGTATCGACGGTTCGCCTTTCGGACATCTTCGATCGGCCGAGTGACGACATTCCGCTTCAGGCCGGCGACATCGTCATCGTCCGAAGTCTGCCGCAGTCGGTCAATGTGCTTGGATCTGCCGGGCTCCAGGGCCACGTGCACATTACAAAGCCCAATTATACCGTGATGGACGCAGTCGCGGATTCGCGCGGCTTGAGCCCGGATGCTGCGAATGCTGCCGCCGTTTATCTGCTGCAGCTTTCCGATCAGTCCCAAATGACGCCGGAAGCGCCGAGAGTTTACCGGTTCGATTTCCGCAACCCGGCCCAGCTGGCCGTCGCCTCTTCCTTCGTCGTGCATGACGGCGACGTCATCTACATCTCGACGGCGTCATTCAGCCAGACTCGCAGCATCCTCGCGGCACTTACCGGTGTCTTGAATACGGCCCGTTCGGCATCAGTCGTGGCCCCGTGATTCCTCCGACATGAGGAATGAGGAGCGGATCAATCTCTGGCGTGCTCGCCGGCAGGCAGGCGGCGGGGAGCCGACCTTATCGAGTGCTGAGCGCCGAAAGGGCGTCATTGCTGCCGCCGTCGATCCGCTTGTTCGTCGGGCGTCGCTCTCCGCCGACGAATTGCTGGAGAAGCTGCTCGCTGTCATGCAGGCCGCCCCGAACGCAAACAGAGCGGAACGACGGGAACTCTATGACGCGCTGGCGATCGAGCTCGACAGCGCGGCCGAGGCTCGGGCTCTTCCACGCGAGATCGTCGAGCTTCACGGGCGGCAACTGCGGATCGCCGTTCGGCTTCTCGAAAGCGACTTGCGCGAAGGAAAGGACATTTTCGCGCCGGGATATCGCCCGGATGGACTCGAAGAGGCGATCCAGCGGCTCAAGCAATCGCATCACCGGCAGCAGCGCCGGGCGAAGGACGAGGCGACCCGGATCGCCCGGCGTCAGGCGGCGCTCGCGGGCGAAGCCTTCCCCGTCGCCGTCCAGCCGGAGGAAGAGTTCGATCTCGCCGAAATACGCTATCGCCTTACCGCGCTAAGCGCCCGGCGCCCCGGGCAGCCGGTAAGAACATCGGGTTTGCGCGTCTTCGCGGCTGTCTTCCGCTACCTCTTCCGGCTGCTTCGCGCCGAAAGTCGGATCGCCTTGCTGTGGGTGTTTCTCGGCCCCGCAGTGCTGCTGTCCATGATCTCGTTGCTCTATATCCTGAACGGCTCCCACTACATCCTTGGAATGGACGTTCCGACCTTCTCCATGCTGGGCGCGACCACATGGATCATGTTCAGGAACATCATCTTTCGGACAAGCACGGCTCTCCATTCGCAAAGGGCGTTGCTGAATCTTCAGCCGGTGGGCTCGCTCACCATCGGGCTTGCCCAGGGTTCTCTTTATTTTTTGACTTACGTGGCGGTTTTCATGGTGCTGATCTTCGGCGGCCATTCGGTGGGCGCATTCTCGCTGCCCGCCGACTGGCTCGGATTCGTGGGCTGGCTCACAGCCGTCGGAGTCGCCGGAATGTCGATCGGCGTTCTCTTCGGTGCGGCCGCGATAGTCTGGCCGTACTTTCTCCGCTTCGCACCGATGATTGAACGCGGACTGGAAATGTTTTCCGGGGTTTTCTTTGTGTCTGAACAGCTCCCGGAGGAATATCGGCCTTACATGCTGTGGTCGCCGTTCGCGCATGCCTTGCAGCTGATGCGGTCTGCCTACTTCACCGGCTACGACTCTCACGACGCAAGTCCGCAATATTTCCTGCTTTGCCTCGGAATTCTCGTGGTCGCCGCCTTGCTCGCGCACCGCGCCGTTCGCTCTCACAGCCAGCCGATGTAGCGCGATGATCGACCTTGATGCCGTCACCGACACGCCGCTGCTGTACGGTCGTCCCGTACCATTGCTGACGGCGGTCGACTTCCATCTTCCGGCCGGACGCTATGCGCTCCTTTCGGAAACTCCGGAATATCATCGGCCGCTGATCGATCTTCTTGCCGGTCTTCGGCCGCCCGACGAAGGTCTGGTGACCCATGTCGGTCGGATTTCCTGGCCGATAGGCCGTCAGGGTTTCGTCCGCGGCCGGGTTACCGGCCACGATCTGATCGAGCTCGTCTGCTCACTCTACGACATGGACCTGGACTATGCAGCCGAGGTCATTTCGATGCTGGTGTCGAGTCCCGAATATGTGGATTTGTCGATCGAGCAGTGGCCGTCGCATGTTCGCCAGGAATTCATTTTTACATTAGGGCTTCTGCCCGAGTTCGACATTTACATCATCGATGCGCCAATTCCATCCGATCCGGCGCGGTTTACGCGCCTTTGGCAGGCTGTCTTTGAGGAAAAGTTGCTTGGTAAGACTCTGATATTGACCAGTTATCGACAGAATCAGATGCTTGACTATTGCGCCAAGGCGCTGGTCTATGAGGCAAGCCGGCTGACCATTGACGACGACCTTGAAGCATCGATCGAGCGCTATCCGGCGAGACCCTCGCGAGAAGAGTTCGGAACGGCCGGACTAGTTGGAGCTTATAATGAAGCAGGCGATCTTCCCTACTGAGGCTGAAGTTTCGGATGCGGCCGGATCGGCCGCATTCAGGGACGCGCTCGAACTTCGCGCTGCAATCCGCCGGAATCGGCGGCAGCGCGAACTCATCAGTCTCGGCATTGTGGTTGCGGCCGTCGTCGCTGCGATTGTTTATGGCACGCTGATCGCCTCCCCCCGCTATTCGGCGGAAGCGCGCTTTTCGGTTCGCGCGAGTTCGGACGACAGCGCCCCCGCAGCACCCAACACGACCCTCATCTCGACCGGCGCCAACCCCACCGCCGCGGTCGGATTCGTCGATGGATTTGCCGTCAACGACTTCCTCCAATCGCGTGATTGCATGGAGCAGCTCGAAAAAAGGGTGGATCTGAAAGCGCTGCTGAGCCCGAGCGGAACGAGCTCGAAAAATGTCAGCGGCAAATCGGAGGATCAGCTCTATCGCGCCTACCAGAAGGCGGTCTCCGTGAACTTCAACATCATGGAGCAGGTGAATGTGCTGCAAGTCAGCGCCTTTTCGCCCGCCGCATCGCAGAAGATCGCCAACGCTCTGATCGGGCTTTCTCAGGATTTTGTCGCGCGAATGGACCAAGAGGGCGTGTCGGATTCCTTGCAGGTCGCGACTCAGCAGCTGCGCACGGCTGAGCAGCAGGACGTCTCGGCGGCCAACGCTCTCGCGCGCTGGCGAGCAAGCAATCACAACATCGATCCCGAAGCCGAATCGATGATGGTCATGCAAATGATCGGCCAGATCGAGCAGGAGCTGAACACCGCGCGGATCAACTACGAGAAGATCGTCGCGCTCGGAAATCCCAATCACCCGCTGCTCAAGCCGGCCGAGCAGCAGGTGGCTGCGCTGCAACAACAGCTGAACCAAGCGCAGGGCAGGCTCGCCGGCTCAGGCAAGTCGGAGGCGGCGCGGCTGAAAACCTATGAGCAGCTGAAGAACGCCCAAACCTTTTCGGACAGCAACCTGGCTGCGGCACGAAGCGCTTATCAGCAGGCATTTTTGCAGACGATGCGGCTTCGCCGCTACGTTACCGTCATTGCGCGCCCGGTTCCCGAACAAGATCCAAGCAGCCCGAATCTTGCGCTGCTCGCTCTTGAAGGACTTCTCGTCGGCCTTGTCCTCGCCTTCGCTACGTCGGTGATCCTGGCCTCCACGAGGAGGAAACGGATCTGACGAACGCCCGAATGGCGAGCCGCTACGCCATCTGACGTTCCGTTGCCCGTTCGCGGAAAAAATCGAGGTACCAGGGCAGGGCCGCCATAATACCATTGCGGATCGAGTGCGTGGGCTCAAACCCGAGCTGCCGCCGCGCTTTCGAAATATCCGCGAGCGAATGGCGCACGTCGCCAGCCCGGAAATCCGCGAGCGTGGGTTCCAAAGAATAATGAATCTGATGCTCGCTGAGTCCATTTTGGATCAGACGAAATAGTTCGAGCAGATTCGTGCGTTCGCCGACTGCGACGTTGTAGACTTCACCCTGGACGTCGTCAGGAGCCAGCGCCGCGCGTACGTTCGCCTGAACCGCATTGGCGACGTAGCAGAAGTCGCGGCTGGTCTGACCGTCTCCGTTGATGACGACCTCGTGCTGCCGAATCATTGCCGCCGTCCACTTCGGAATCACAGCCGCATATGCTCCATTGGGGTCTTGCCTCGGTCCGAACACATTGAAGTATCTGAGACCGGTGGCCCGGAAGCCGTAGCTTTTCGCGTAGACAGCGGCATAAATCTCGTTCGCGATCTTCGTCGCCGCGTAGGGGGACAAGGGTGCGCCGATGCAGTCCTCGCGTTTCGGCAATTCCTGGCTGTCGCCGTAGGTCGAGCTCGAGGCCGCGTAGACGAATCGCCGAACGCCCGCGCGCCTCGCCGAGTCCAGCATGTTCAACATGCCGGTGACGTTCACGTCGTGCGAGGTCAAAGGATCGGCAGAGAGCGTGGGACGGACCCCAAAGCAGCCTGATGAAGGACGAATTCAGCGCCTCCGACGGCTTCATCGCAGGTGCGGCGATCGCGGATGTCGCCTTCGATCAGCTGGAAACCGCCTCCGGCAAGACGGCGCACCTCCTCGAGGTTCCGCTTGTGGCCGGTGGAGAAGTTGTCGAGCGCTATGACCTCCTGACCAGCGGAGAGAAGCGCCTCGAGCAGATTGGAGCCGATGAAACCGGCTGCGCCGGTGACCAGCCAACGAGAGCGTCGTGCCGAGAGAAGCGCGGTCAGGTCAGGTGAAAGCATGGGGAGCGTTCCGGAGGGCAGGGAAAGGGGATCTGGGCAGCCGTGATCGTCGCGCGCAAAAAGAGCTGGGGCGGACCGAAGCCCGCCCCAGCCGCTTAGCCATCATAGTCTCGAGTGACTAGGTCTTCCGTCAGCCTCTCTCGCCGCGCTCGACCGGCGGCGGAGGAGGAGGAGGCGGTGGAGGCGCGGGACAGGCGCTGGTCACCGGGATCACCGAGCCATCCGGACACGTCTGAGTCTCTGGAGCTGGAGGCGGCGGGGGTGGCGGCGGAGGGGGAGGCGGCGGCGGAGGAAGTGCCGCGCCGAAATTGTAGGTAAGACTGGCGAGAAGCGAATGCGAATTCCACTTCCCGAGCAGCTCTTCCTTGGGCCCCTCGTTCAAGTCGTACTTCGTGTGGAAGTAACGGTATTTGAGGCCCACGTCCAAATTGGGGCTGACCGGATAGCGAACGCCCGCGATCAGCTGCCATGCGAGGTTCGAGTCCGTGCCACCGAACGAGATGCTGTCGACGCGATAGGTCGTACGAGCGACGCCGAGGCCGCCACCGGCATAGAAGCTCAATGAGTTCTCGTTGCCGAAGTCGGCGAGCAAATTGCCCATGAGCGAGACTGTGCGGGCCTTGCCGCCGTCGCCGAAGAAGGGGCCAAAGTTGGGAATGTTCGGGTCGGTGCTGTCGATGGAAGCATGCTTGTAGCCTGCTTCCGCTTCCGCACGGATGAAGCCGAAATCGTAACCCGCAATCAGATCAAGGTCGACTCCGGTCTTGTGTTTGATCCCGATGCTCCCGTCCGTGAGACCGGTGATGCCCTGATAGTTGTCGTGAGCCTTCTGGATGAACATCAGTCCCGCGTCGGCGCCCACATAGATCGAACCATCCCGGGCGAAGGCTGGACTACTGAGCACTACGGTTGCGGCTGCTGCCAACAAATACTTGCGCATTCGGTTACCCCTTTTCAGTTACGGATACTGCTCGAACCCGCATTGGCCGATACTGTTTCAAGTCCGTATCGGTAGATCGTGAATTTCGGTGAAACCGTGGCGTGGACGCAACAGCTATTCTGGTCGGATTGGACCCATTCTCGCCAGGCCTTTCTTCATTGCGCATAGCCGAACTGCTTTTGGTACGCGCTGCAACGCTCTGCGATTGCGTCGGCGCGGCGGAATTGCTCTTCCCCCAAGTCTCGCATCCCGGGCGTTCGGAGCCTCGTGGAAATGGACGAGCCGTGACGGTCAATCTCGAACCCCCGATCGAACTCGCGGAAATGGGCTGCGACATCGCCGCCCCCAGTCCATCCTAAGAAATTTTCCGCTGCTTTGCGCATTTGCTCGGATTGGATGAAGTCCTCGTACCGAACGATAAATCTCGGTACCCGACGCACGTCGAGCTCGTTCGCTAGCTGGACGATGCCGGCGCTCTCGCGAATGCAGTAGCGCGCAACCCACTCGTCGTCGAACCGGTCGAGATTTTCCTGTGAGCGATGCTTTTCGAAGAAGCTCAACGCCGCATCGGCGATATTTCGCACGGTGAGGACAATTTTCGGCGGAGCAAAGTTCGCGAGCACCCGTTCGTGCTCCTCACAGAGCACCTCCTTGAAGGCCCATCGTCGATTTTCGAGACGCTTCGCCATGAGGCGCCCGAAGCGCTCCTCCGCCCTTTCGTCTCGCTCTCTCCATTCGTCTGCGCTTGCGGGCATGCCGAAATTCGCAAGCTGGATTCGAAGCAGCCTTGAATTGGACCGCCGGCAGAAGAACGGCTCGTTAAAGACGAGTTGGCCAGGCGCTCGAGTCAACCAGTTGCAGAGCAGAGTGCTGCCGGAACGACCAATAGCGGCAATGTAGAAATCAGGACGCATCAGCTGGTCGCTCGGTTAGACTCAGCGCCAATCCCTTGGGCGAGGAGCGATAGTTCCGACGGGATTACGCGCTCATGGCTGCTCGTCTGCCGAATTCTTTCTGCGGCGGCCGCCGAGCGCCGAAGGAACAGTGCAGGATTCGCGATCATGAGCGAGATCTGATCCGCAAGGTCGTCGGCGTCCTCTGGCCGTGCGAGACCGGCGCAACGCTCGTCGACAAACTCGTCGACAACGGGAAGCCGGTTGGTCACTGGGACCAGACCGGAGGCCATGGCTTCGTCACGCGACACTCCTTGCGTGTCGAGGCGGGTCGGAACCAGAAAGATGCCGTGGCGCCGATGCGCGCATGCGATCTGCGATTGAGTCAGGAATCGACGGTGGATCTCGACGTTGTGAAAATGCGCGATTGGCGCCAGAGTCGGGTCGAACAGCGGCCCGTCGCCGATGAACGTGAAATGCAGCTTGTCGAAGTCCCCGCGTTCCGACAAGCGAAGGACTGCGCGGACAGATAAATCGTTCGCATAGCTCGCCGAGTCGAACGGACGGATCGACAGGATGGAGAGCCGGCACTTCGCCGTCTTCGGCGCATAGTGAAAAAGATCCGTATCGATCGGATTGGGAAGGATCGCATAGTCGTGCGGCTCGGAGTCCTCGCGCATCATTTCGACCGCTGCGCGCGAGGGAAACACCAGCTTCAGCCTCGAGGGTGCGACTTTCGATAGATCTGCCCAGAACCGTCGCGGCCCTTCCATGGCCGCCATTGCCGACGCGCGTAGGCTTGCATCGGCGATAAGCTCGGCTTTTCGCTGGAAGAACCCCGGGATTTCCGATCCGTGAAGCCATGCGCGGATCGGCATGTCGGGGAGATGCGCCAATTGCGGCCACATGGTTTCGCTGAGTCCGTGCGCAGCGATGGCGTCCGCTCGAAAATCACGTGCCAACGACATCAGGCTGCGCAGATCCCCGCTGTGACATGTGACGCCTTCGAATGCGTGCGTTCGCGGCTCGGTTCCTGTTGGTCGGAAGACCGCGACGTCATGCCCGGCAGCTTGATAGGCGAGCACTCGCCGGTGGACGAAGGGATATTGGTAGAGATCGTCAGCAGACGGGTAAGAGCGCGTCACGACCAGGATTCGCAATTGGCGCGGCGTCATGTGCCCCCGAGTGTCCACCGACTAGCGCACGTGCCGCCAAATACCGCCGCTGAGGCGAAGATTGCGTGGGTCACCGCCGATGAATGCTCGTAATGATTGCAGGTAGGCATCGCGCCACCGATCTTCAAAGACGCTGGATTCCTCCCCTTCGATCGGGTCCGGCAGGCGCTCGACGGTGAATCCGATGCGCTCGCCGCGCCAGTAAGGAGCAACGAAAGCCGACGGAACTCCAAGCCGGTGCGCAGTCCGCGCAGCAAAGGTGGAGTAGGTTATTTCCTGCCCTTCGAAGGAAATACGCGGGGCTGCGAGATTGATCGCGCCATCGACAGCAACGACAACGGCGTATCCTTCCCGGAGAGATTGCATAAACGCGCGCGCTACCTGCATGTCGTCCTGATCGCTCGTCGAGATCAGCGAGTTGGCATATTCCGTTCGAGCGACGCTCGGGGTGGATGCGAGCCAGCGACACGGAATTCCGAGGAGCTCCAACGCAAGCGGACCCGCATACATGGCTCCTATATGCGCGGAGGCGAGGATCATGCCCTTGCTGCGGTCGATTTGGGCAAACGCATTCTCGACTTCGTCCAACTCGCCAAGGCGCATCATCGCTTCGTGAGCGCGGTCTCCGCGGCATTCCAGCCAATCGAGCAAATAGTGATCGGCAAGGTGGCCCCATTTGGCCGCCCGGTCCCACTCGGCACGGTCGACCGGCTCATCGGAACTCCGCAAGGTCCATGCCCAATCGAGCCGAGGCTGAGGGATCTCGACCTCGTCGACGCGCATCCAGAGTTGTTTCAGGCCCTGTTCGAACGTTTCCGGAAGCTTCGCAGTCCGACGCAAGACGAACTCATCGAACAACGCGCTCGCCTCACCGCGCCGCCCCGCCTGCGCAAGCGCGCCCGCTGCGTAGCGATGCCAGTTGCCGGATGTCGGCTGCAGCTTCAGCAGCATCCGAAATTCACGGGCTGCCTCACCATAGTGCCCGGCTTGCTTCAAGGCGCGGGCGTACAACGCCCGAGCCTGCGGAACTTTCGGTTGGAGCTCGACGGATTTTGCGAGCGGCGCAAGCGCATCGCTGTAACGGCGAAGCCGGAGCAGCGCCTCGCCGAGCGTATAATGCATCAGCGCATTGGAAGGCGCGAGCGCAATTCCCGCCTCCAGGTGCGGCAGGGCCTTCTCATAGCGATCTTGCACAACCGAGCTCATGTATGCCTGCGCGAGATAGGATCTGAGCGTTGGCTCGTTCCAACCGCGCGCGACCAGCGCTTCCCCGGTTTCGACCGCCTCCCCTGTACGCCCCGTTTCGGCAAGCGCCCTGACAACGGCTCCCGCAAGTTGCTCATCCGCGACGCTCTCGGGATCGATCCCTGAAGCGAGCGAGCCGGCCCGATCCGCCCGACCGCTCCTGGTCAGTGCGAGAAGTCCCATCGTCGTAAGCCGCGGGTGATCGAGAAGTTGGTCTCCCAGTTGCCGCGCGTGGTCGCCCGCTTCCTCTGTGCGCCCGGCGTTGAGGAGGCGCTGGATATAAGCTGCCTGGCCAAGCGCGTCATACGGCTCGATCTCGATCACCTTGCGGGCGAGTTCGATGGTTTCGTCAGTCCGTCCGAGCCTTCCAACCAAGCTTCCGAGAAGTCGATAATCTTCAATTGAGTCCGGATAGAGCTCGAGGACTTTCTGCAGGATCGTGACGGCGCATTCGAGCCGTCCAGCGTCGATCAACGCCGGCAGCACGAATTTCCGCAAATGGGTTCGGGCATGCGGCGCGGCGAGCAAATCAAACGTGAGCAGGTTCACTCCGCTGCCGATCCGTCCAACCCGGATCAGCGCCACCGCATAAGCCAGCTTTGTTGCGGACTCTTGCCGCTCTTCCCGGTCGAGCTCGCGCTCGTAAAGGTTCACCGCCTCGTCCCATCGCCCCGAGCGAAGGTACTCGTGAAGACGGTCGAGCGACCCCTGGATCACGGTCGCCATTTCGAGACGACCTCCACGGCGCGCCTGGGTGGCTTAGGCGGCCGCACGCTCGCCCTCCTCGGATACCGCTTCAGCGGGCATATCGGACCCCGAACCGCGCTTCGTACAGGTCACGAATTGCGCCAGCATGTGAGGTATCGAGAAACGAGCTTCGAGAAACTCATGACCCACTCCGCCATGGGCGAAAAGAGCTCGGTCGGCGGATGCGGTCACCAGTTCATGCGTCAGTTCCACGGCGCGTTCGAGATCCGGCTTTTCGGCGCAATCGAGAACGTGGCCCGTGATTCCTTCCAAAACGCATTCGGCCGCTCCGCCGGCAGGCGTGGTGATCACTCGAACGCCCATATACTGGGCTTCGATGAGGACGTTCGGCAGCCCCTCATAACGCGACAGCAACACGAGTGCGTCCATCTTCGACATCCAGAAGCCGACTCGATTGGATCGGCCGGTGAAGAGGATCCGATCGGCGATTCCGAGCTCTGCCGCCAGTTGCTCGGCGTTGGATTGCAAGCGGCCACCACCAACGAGCACAAAGCGAGCTTTCGGATGCCGTTTCAAATATCGCCTCGCGAAACGGATCCATTGCAGCGGCTGCTTGTCGGTATCGAAGCGGAACACGCCGCCGACGGTTTGCTCGGCATCCGGAGTCGCGTCGGCAAAGCGGCTCCACAATGCCTCGCAATTGACCGAGCCAGCGGGAGTCATGGGCTCAACTCCGTTGTAGACGATCGCAAACCGGTTGAGCGGGATTTCAAGCCACTCCGCATACGCGCGAGCCGCAGACACGTTATTGCTGAGGAATGAGACGCCGGGAACCTGGGCCATCGCCCGGTAGAGCACTTCATACTCCGGGCGGAACATGTGCCGGCGCATGCTTGGCGGAAGGCCGCGAATCGCAAGCTGGACCTGAGGGACGCCGGCGATCAGCGCAGCGAGTCCGGTAAACAGGCAAGCCCCGTCCTGCCAGGCGGAGACCGTCTCCGTGCCCTGTTCGGCCAGATGCGGCGCGAGCCGCTTGACGCCATAGTTCACACTGGATGGAAGATAGTCGAGCAATAACAGCAGTTCGGGATCATCGACCCCCAGCCGCTTGGCGGAAATCGGCTGGAAATCATTTATCTGCCGTACTTCGACTCCCGCCTCGTGAAGCTCGGACAGATAGAAGTCGTTCTGTTTATCGGCCGAGTGGGATCGGACCACCACTTCGACAGGGCGGTCGAGCGCTATCCCGGCGACCTCGCCGGCAACCTTGCGAGCTCGCTCGAACTCGATGGCGACGCGAGTGAGCTGCCGTTCGGCTCCTCCCGGTCCAAGCCCTCCAGTGACAAGCGTCAGCCGCCCAAGGCCATTCGTTGATCGCGGACCGGGGACGCGGTTGCGGAAGTGGAGGATTGCATGTTTCATTGCGAGGATGCGCGCATCCGCGTCCGGATCTACGTGGCCCTCGAGACGAGTCAGCAGCGAGAAAAGAGCAGCCACTTTCTCGCACAGTGCGCGACTCTTGGTGCCTTCGCCAAAGCTCTGAGTGACGGGGCGGAGCAGCGCCTCCGCCTGCACTAGCAATCCATTCGCAAGCAGACGCTTGCCATAAGAGGTTCGAACGTTCCGGTTGTCGGGATGGGAAGTGATCAATTGATCGAAAAGCAGCCGTGCGTCGTCAGTTGCATGAGCATCATACAGGCACTCTGCCTGAGCAAGCCGGCCAGAATAGTCATAATCGTCGACAGCGCGGCCTCTTGCGAGGCCCTGAGCCTCCTCGAAACGCCTTTGCTGGATCAGCCGCCGGACACGCGCGCACCAGATCAGATGATGATCGCCGAAGAGGAGCTGCAACCGTCCGCATTCGCTAGCGAAGACTTCATCACGCGCACCGAAATCAAGCGCTTCAATCGCGGCGGCGAGGTTTGGAACCCCGTCCAAACCGGCCAAATTCTCGCTAACTTCTGATGTGGAAGATTGTGAACGGTTCTCTTCCTGACGCTCAACCACTCTACTCATCATACCCCCGCGGATATCTTCGGCCTCAGGCCGCAACTTCGCTAAAGACCGCACTAACTCGCCGTGCGAGCAGCTCGCAGCGTTCTTGGTTGCGAACCGCCGATTCATTGTCGGGATTGAGCGATCGCAAAGCCCCCCAACATTCGGCCGCTTCCGCAAAGTTGAGCTGCCGCATGCATTCGAGCGCGAGTCGCCTCAATGCCGATGGGTCTTCGGGCTTCAGTCGCAGCATCATGCGCAGCATGGGTTCCCGCTCTTCCATGTCGCCGCTTCCTTGCTCGATATCGACGAGCCTTCGGCGGAGATCCCGGTGCTTACGCTCGAGTTCGCGCTCGCATGCTACGGCCGTACCCGTGCGAGACGTCAGTTCGTTCACGAGCTCCAAGGCGTCCTCACAATGCTCCGAATCGAGCAGCTCGCGCAACTTCTTGAGAGCGCGCCGTTCGACCGTCGCGTCGAAGTGCTCGATTTCCGCTCTGACCGCTTCTAGACCTGGGGCGCTGCGATCGAGGCTTCCGTACATTTGAAGCGCGGTGGCGTAGTCGCCCGACTGGGCGGCAAGACGGGCCGCCCATCGCAACAGGACAAAATCCTCGGGATTGGCCTGATGTCCCTTCTTGAGCAGCCGAACGGCTTCCTCGTTGCGGCCCAGGGAGGCAAAGGATCGCGCAAGCACGAGGAGGATTTGGGGACTGCCGACGAACAGGTCCTCGAGGCCCTCGCCGGCTGCCACCGCCCTCTCGTGATCGCCGCCAGCCGAGGCATTCCGGATGGCAGACGATCTCTCGCGGCTGATTTCCCGAATTACGGTGCGGCTGCGCGACAAGGCAGGTCGGAACCCGCTTGCTGCACGGGCGAGTGCGTAAGCTTCGGCCGGCCGCCCGCCTCTGAACAGCGCGTCGGCCTTCTCGCTGGCGGCCACCGCAGCCGCGTTTCCGCGCACACGTCGGTCGCGCGGTAATTCGCCGGCCTTGCCCAGCAACTCGAGCGTAATTGCTGCCGCTCTGTAGAGTCCCGCCTCGAGCGCTAGCTCCACGAGATCGATCGCGGCCTGCGTATCAGATGCTGCGACACCCTTGATCGCAGCCTCGAACAGATCCTCGTCCTCGATGCTGATTGCCGCTGTGCAGACCGGGAACGGATCCGCCGAAAAAGCGCCGACATTCTCCAGGATTTCGTCGCGCCAAGCGTCCACTTCTGCCGGATCGTTGCGAGTCTTGATCATCGCCAGGGCGCGAAGTGCCGTGTCGAAGTCGCGGCGATCGTCACGAAACGCGTGCTTGGCATAAGAGATGGAGTCGTCGATGCGCCCAAGTCGCTCCGCCGCGACAGATGCAATTCTGTAAATCTTGGGGCTGTCGAATTCGTCGGCAATCAGATTTTCCGCAATCTCGAGAACGGACTCGTCGTTGCCGCACCTGAACAGCGTCTCCAGCAGAGCAAGTCGAACTGGCTGTGACATCGATGTATCGTCGCCCCCGGTAAGATCTTCGAGCGCTCCTGCATAATCACCCAAGCGTGAGCGGATCAGGCCCCTGAGGTGAATCAGTGGCGCCGCTTCGGGTGTCTTGCGAAGCTGTTCGTGAACTTCCCGTGACGCCGCAAAGAAATCACCAAGCTCCAGCATCGCTTCCAGATGCATGGCTAGATTGGCGATTTGCCGATCAGGGTCATCAACCGCAGAATCCGAGAATTCGCCTACCATGGTCGCGACATGCGAGCTGTGAAGCGCATCGTAGAGCTGATCGGCAAAGGCCGGTGTATAATGCGTGAGATCAAGCCCGTCCTGCTCGAGAGCCCGCTCCTGCCCGAAAGAGTGAAGATGCTCAGTTGGGTCGAAGCACCGCAATTTGAGCTCTCGGGAAGCCAGCTTGACCCACCGGATCAGCCGATCCCGTGACGCAAGAACGCTGCCGTCGGGAGTGCGTGCGTTGGCGTGGGTGACGATGATCAGTCGATCGGCATCGAGCCGCTCGGCGATTTGCGCGAGGTCCGACTTTACTGAACCGAAGGTCTGTTGCTCGACCGAAATCGACAGGAGCAATTCGCGATCTTCTCTGCACAACATCCGGAATGCGCGCTGTGCCCCCAGAAACTCAACCAGCTCCTTGCGCCCATGGTTCTTGAGCAGACTCCAAAATTGCCGCGCGCGTTCGGGACTCGCAAAGAAATCGGCGAAGTGCGTTGAAAGATAGTTCAGCTGAATTGCATAGCCACCGCAGCTCACGCGCTTGGCGGAGCTGATTTCGACGAGATGAAGATCGGCGATGTCCCACTTTTCCTTGGCCAACGCATCAAGGTTGCCGTCGCGTGCGATGAGGGGACGAACTTGCGACGGGGGATTGAGCTGCCCACTCAGGAATTGAATGAGCTGGAGCGCCTCACCGGTCGTATGGACGAAGCCATAGTTCCGGCGCAGATCGACGTCGATCGGATATCGCGCGGCAGCACGCTTCAACGGCGTGTGAATCCGGCATGTGCCGATCGGTGTAATTCGCAACCTGTTCAACTCAGCAACCTCTCGCCATTTCGAACTCTCATAAGCTCCAGTAGACGATATCCGGGCGTAATTTCTGAGGATCGACTTTCGATCTGATGTCCGCGAGCACTCCGCCCTTCACGATCATCTGCTCGATCCGGTCGGCCTCGCGGGCATATTCGTCATGGGCAACAGCGTAGACGAGCACACCCAGATCGGTAAAATCCTCGATCGGGGTGAGTTCCACGCCGTATGTTCGCCGGACCGTGGCCGAGTCCGCAAGGGGGTCGTGGACCATGGGCTCGATTCCGAAGTCACGGAGCTCGTGATAGGTATCGATCACCTTCGAGTTGCGGATGTCGGGTACATTCTCCTTGAACGTGAATCCGAGAATGCCCACGCGTTGGCCGCGGATAGCGAGGTTGTTCGCAGCCAAAATTTTGACGATGCACTGCGCGACATATGCGCCCATGCCGTCATTGACGCGTCTGCCCGACAGAATGACTTCGGGGTGGTAACCGAGCTGCTCGGCCTTGGCGGTCAGATAATATGGATCGACCCCGATGCAGTGACCGCCGACCAGTCCTGGATAAAAGTTGAGAAAGTTCCATTTGGTCCCCGCCGCTTCGAGCACGTCACGGGTCCGGACGCCAAGCAAATGACAGATTTTCGCGACCTCATTCATCAATGCGATATTGAGGTCCCTTTGAGTATTCTCGATCACCTTGGCCGCTTCGGCCACCTTTATCGACGGTGCACGGTGGATGCCGGCCTCGATGATTGATCCGTAGAGTTTCGCCAGCTTGTCGAGCGTGTCGGCGTCCTGTCCAGCGACAACCTTCGTGATCTTTTCTATGGGGTGCGCCTTGTCGCCCGGATTGATCCGCTCGGGGCTGTAGCCGAGCTTAAAGTCGATGCCGGACCGAAGTCCCGAGGATTGCTCAAGCGCCGGAGCGCAAATCTCTTCCGTGACCCCCGGGTAAACCGTGCTTTCGAACACGACCACAGAACCTTTCGAGAGAGCCGGCCCGACGATCGCGCAGGCCTTGAGCATCGCCTCGAAATCGGGACGGTTGGCTTCGTCGATCGGTGTCGGAACGGTGATGACGAACACATCACAGCCGGCAAGATGGGCCTCGTTGTTCGTAATCAGGAACTCGACAGCTCCAAGCTCATCCGATGAGACTTCGTTCGTCGAATCCACTCCGCCCCGGAGGGACTCGACACGCGACGAGCTAATGTCGAAACCGACGACTTGGTGGCGGCGCGCGAAAGCGACAGCGAGCGGAAGGCCCACGTATCCGAGTCCAACAATCGCGATTTTCACGTGCCGAAGCCTTCCCTCTGTCTTTTGGCCGGTTCAGCCTCGGCATAGCCGCGCGGCAATCCTAAACCCGAATTCTGTCACCGGGGCTCTATTTGCGCCTCGCGCAGCCCGCCCCTTTAACAAGGTCAGCAGGCGCAGCAAGAAAAACACATTTCCAAAATGGCCTAGGTTTCAATCTGTTGCTGGCCGGCAACACGAAAGTGTAAGCTGAAACCACACACAATTTGCGGCTCTTTTGAACCGTTCGCCACACCAGAATTTCATACAGGCGGTCGCTTACTCCGGAGCGGCGTCGAGGGTCGATTCTTCCGATAGATCGCGAACAGGATGAGCAGGAAGGCGAGCAGCCGGATCAGGTACAGTGCGCCTTTTTCCTCCGTCGGGATCTGCGCCAGCGCGATTACGGTCTGACCCACGCCAAGAAGCGCGAACGCGAGCGCGAAGGCGAGGAACAACTGCTCGCGCGTGCGCCTCCAGAACCTCAGGAAGAACAGGCAGCAGACGAAAAAGCCGAGAGCGACCGCGCCGGACAGGAAATCATAGAAGATCACGCCAGTCATTCCTCCTCGATCTTCCAGATGAATCCGAACAGCAGCGAGCAACTGGCGGCGAGCGCCAGCAGCAGGCGCGGCAGCCGGAGGTCAACCTCGGGGGCCGGCCAGACCACGAGATCAAGCACGAGCGCCAGGTTGTTGAGCGCCAGGAACACGAAGCAGACGCTGCTCCACAGCAGCATCGGCGTCCGCGACTTGCGGTAGCTACGGCCGAGCAGCCACGCGCACGCGGCGCTGGTCAGGAAACAAAGTATATAGACAGCAGCCGGAAACAGGTCGGCCACGATCAGTCCTTCCTCAGGCGGAAAGCGTCGGCAAAGGCCGTCACATCTCCCGCGGTGGCGGAAACGATCGCCCGGCGGACAGCGTTGGGACGGGCAGCGTAGAGCTTCTCGGTCCGATCGACGCACTCGGCGACATGGTCGCTGATCGGCATGTAACGCGCGCCCTCCCCTTCGAAGGAGGCTAGACCGGCCGCGACCAGCGAGTCGAGAGCTTTGCTGACGACGAGTTCGCTCGCGCGCAGGGTCGAGACGAGCTCAGCGCGAGGCCACGCCCGCTGTTCGCTCTTGAGCACCAGCAGAAGCTCGAGCGCCCAGACGGAGCGGAAGCTCGATGCGATGAACGGCAGCAGGTCGTCGTCCGGGCTCGTCACGAGCCGGCGATCACCGTCAATGCATGCATGCCATCCCCCTAGCCACTCCTGTAATCCTGTTGCAACCATTCGTTAATGTCGAATGCATCGTTGATTTTTAGGAAGCGGAAACCAAAACAATCGATTAGTGTAAATCGATCGGGCGGCCGGGGGGCCGCTCTGGTGCAACCGGGCGGGGGGAGATGAGCCACACGGAGAGTTGAGTTGAACATCCAGGCCCCGCGAGACTTTATCGATCGCCGCCAGCTCGTCAGCGCTCTCCGGGCGCTCCGCCGCGGCGACTTTTCTGTACGCCTCCCGGAAGAGGTTGATGGCGTGGACGGCGAAATCGCCAGCCTGTTCAACGAAGTCGTTGGAATGAACGAGGCGCTGACGAACGAGTTCGAGCGGCTCTCCAAGGTCGTCGGCAAGGAAGGCAAGATCACGCAGCGCGCCCGGGTCCGGGGCGCGACCGGCGGGTGGGACAGCAAGATCCGCGCGGTCAATGAGCTTATCGAAGACCTGGTCCAGCCAACCGCCGAAGTGGCACGCGTAATCGGCGCCGTGGCCAAGGGCGACCTCTCTCAATCCATGTCGGTCGAAATCGACGGCCGCCCGCTGCGCGGCGAGTTCCTGCGCATCGGCAGGGTGGTCAACACGATGGTCGAGCAGCTCGCGAGCTTCGCTTCGGAGGTGACCCGCGTCGCCCGCGAGGTGGGCACCGAAGGAAAGCTCGGCGGACAGGCCAAGGTGAAGGGCGTCGCAGGCACCTGGAAGGACCTCACCGACAACGTCAACGCGATGGCGACCAACCTCACCGGTCAGGTGCGCAACATCGCCGAGGTCACCACCGCCGTTGCGCGCGGCGACCTCTCCAAGAAGATCACCGTCGAGGTGAAGGGCGAAATCCTCGAGCTCAAGAACACCATCAACACCATGGTGGACCAGCTGAACGCTTTCGCCGGCGAGGTCACCCGCGTGGCGCGCGAAGTCGGTACCGAAGACAAGCTCGGCGGCCAGGCCCGCGTGGAGGGCGTCGCCGGTACGTGGAAGGACCTCACCGACAACGTCAATTTGATGGCCGACAACCTCACCGGCCAGGTCCGCAACATCGCCGAGGTGACGACCGCCGTGGCGCGCGGCGACCTTTCCAAGAAGATCACGGTCGACGTTAAGGGCGAAATCCTCGAGCTCAAGAACACCATCAACGTCATGGTGGACCAGCTGAACGGCTTTGCGTCCGAGGTGACCCGCGTTGCCCGCGAGGTGGGCACCGAAGGAAAGCTCGGCGGCCAGGCGCAGGTGCCTGGAGTCGCGGGAACCTGGGCGGACCTTACCAATAACGTGAACCTCATGGCGGCGAACCTGACGGGGCAGGTGCGCAATATCGCCGAGGTCACCACCGCGGTCGCCCGCGGCGACCTTTCAAAGAAAATTACCGTCGACGTGCGGGGCGAAATCCTCGAGCTGAAAGACACCATCAACACGATGGTCGATCAGCTCAATTCGTTCGCCTCCGAGGTGACCCGCGTGGCGCGCGAAGTGGGATCGGAAGGGAAGCTCGGCGGGCAGGCGCAGGTGGAGGGCGTCGCCGGCACCTGGGCCGACCTCACCGACAACGTGAACCTGATGGCCGACAACCTCACCGGCCAGGTCCGCAACATCGCGGAAGTGACCACCGCCGTCGCCAAGGGCGACCTTTCCAAGAAGATCACGGTCGACGTTAAGGGCGAAATCCTCGAGCTCAAGAACACCATCAACACGATGGTCGACCAGCTGAACGGCTTCGCGTCGGAAGTGACCCGCGTGGCGCGCGAGGTGGGCACCGAAGGAAAGCTCGGCGGCCAGGCGCAGGTCGAGGGCGTCGCCGGCACCTGGGCCGACTTGACCGACAGCGTGAACCTGATGGCGGGCAATCTGACCGGGCAGGTGCGCAACATCGCCGAGGTCACCACCGCGGTCGCCAAGGGGGACCTGTCGAAGAAGATTACCGTCGACGTGAAGGGCGAAATCCTCGCGCTCAAGGACACCATCAACACCATGGTGGACCAGCTGAACGCCTTCGCCAGTGAGGTGACCCGAGTGGCCCGCGAGGTTGGCACCGAAGGAAAGCTCGGCGGTCAGGCGCAGGTGCCGGGCGTCGGCGGCACCTGGAAGGATCTCACGGACAACGTGAACGCAATGGCGGCGAACCTGACCGGCCAGGTCCGCAACATCGCCGAAGTGACCACCGCGGTGGCGCTCGGCGACCTTTCCAAGAAGATCACCGTCGACGTGAAGGGCGAAATCCTCGAGCTCAAGAACACCATCAACACGATGGTGGACCAGCTCAATTCGTTCGCGTCGGAGGTGACCCGCGTGGCGCGCGAGGTGGGCACCGAAGGCAAGCTCGGCGGCCAGGCGCAGGTGCGCGGAGTCGCCGGGACCTGGAAGGACCTTACGGACAACGTGAACCTGATGGCGGCGAACCTCACGGGTCAGGTGCGTAACATCGCGGACGTGACCACCGCCGTCGCAAAGGGCGATTTGTCGAAGAAGATCACGGTGGACGTGAAGGGCGAAATCCTGGCCCTGAAGAACACCATCAACACGATGGTCGACCAGCTGAACGCCTTCGCCGGAGAGGTGACCCGCGTGGCGCGCGAGGTTGGCACCGACGGCAAGCTCGGCGGACAGGCGGCCGTGCCCGGCGTGGGCGGAACGTGGAAGGACCTGACCGACAACGTCAATCTGATGGCGACCAACCTCACCAACCAGGTGCGCGGTATTGCCGAGGTCGTGACCGCCGTCGCGCAGGGCAATTTGAAGCGCAAGCTGACCGTCGACGCCAAGGGCGAAATTGCCGCGCTCGCGGATACGATCAACTTCATGATCGATACGCTCTCGACCTTCGGCGACCAGGTTACCAACATGGCGCGCGAGGTGGGCATCGAGGGCAAGCTTGGCGGCCAGGCGCGCGTGCCCGGCGCCGCCGGCCTGTGGCGCGATCTCACCGACAACGTCAACCAGCTCGCCGCCAACCTGACCAACCAGGTGCGCTCGATCGCCGAGGTCGCGACGGCGGTGACGACGGGCGACCTCACCCGCTCGATCGCGGTCCAGGCGGCGGGCGAGATGGCCGCGCTCAAGGACACGATCAACCAGATGATCGGCAATTTGAAGGAGCAGACGCTCAAGAATGCCGAGCAGGATTGGCTCAAGACCAACCTCGCGCGCTTCAGCCGGATGCTTCAGGGCGAGCGCGACCTGGCGACCGTGTCGAACCTGATCATGAGCGAGCTCGCGCCGCTGGTGAACGCGCAATATGGCGTGTTCTACGTCACCAAGCGCGAAGAAGATGACACCAAGCTCGAGCTGGTCGCGAGCTACGGAGCCGAGAGCCCGGAGCAGCTGAAGCAGGACTTCCACCTTCGCGAAGGCTTGATCGGCCAAGCGGCGGCCGATCGCCGGCCGATCCTGCTCAAGGACGTGCCGCCCGACTTCATCCGCATCGGATCAGGGCTCGGCCATGCCAAGCCGGCGAACGTCAACATCCTTCCAGCCCTGTTCGAGGACGAAGTGAAGGCGGTCATCGAGCTCGCCTCGTTCAACGAGTTCAACGAGACCCACCAGAGCTTCCTCGACCAGCTGATGGAATCGGTCGGGATCGTCTTGAACACGATCGCCGCGACGATGCGGACGGAGGGCCTCCTCAAGCAATCGCAGCTGCTGACCCAGGAGCTCCAGGCGCGCCAGACCGAGCTCACCACGAAGCAGGAGGAGCTGCACAGCACCAACGAGGAGCTTCAGGACAAGGCCGAGGCGCTCGAGAACGAAAAGAAGCAGGTCGAAGCCAAGAACCTCGAGATCGAAATGGCCCGCCGGGCACTCGAGGAGAAGGCCGAGCAGCTGGCGCTCACCTCCAAATACAAGTCTGAATTCCTTGCCAACATGAGTCACGAGCTGAGGACCCCGCTCAACTCGCTGCTCATCCTCTCGAAGCTTCTGGGCGACAACACGCACGGCAATTTGAACGAGAAGCAGGTCGAGTTCGCGCGGACGATCAACTCGGCCGGCTCCGACCTCCTCAACCTCATCAACGACATCCTCGACCTGTCGAAGATCGAGTCCGGAACAGTGTCGATCGAGGTCGGCGAGATGCCGCTGCAGAATTTGAAACAGCACATGGAGCGAACCTTCCGCCAGCTCGCGGCGGACAAGGGCCTCGACTTCAACGTCAAGTTCGACGGCAAGCTTCCGCCGACCATCCGCACCGACGAGAAAAGGCTTCAGCAGATTGTCCTCAACCTCCTGTCCAACGCGTTCAAGTTCACCTCGAAGGGCGGCGTTACGCTCGGCGTGCGGTGCGCGGAGTCCGGGTGGAACCCGACTCATCCGGTACTCCGGGACGCATCTCGCGCGGTCGAGATCACGGTGAACGACACCGGAATCGGAATTCCCGAGGACAAGCAGAAGTTGATCTTCGAGGCGTTCCAGCAGGCCGACGGCACCACCAGCCGCAAATATGGCGGCACCGGACTTGGCCTGTCGATCAGCCGCGAGATCGCGCGCCTGCTCGGCGGCGAGCTCCAGGTTCGCTCGAAGCCTGGCGAAGGCTCGACCTTTACCCTCTACGTGCCGTTGGAAGCCGAGGCGGCCGGGACCGCCATCATCGGCGGCACTCCCGCCCGCTACGACAATAGCGGCGCCGTCATCGCGACGGCGCTTCCAACGGGCTTCGAGGTCAACGACGACCGCGACGAGCTCGGCAAGGATCCGTTCGTGCTGATCGTGGAGGACGATCCGACGTTCGCCACCATCCTGCTCGACGCCGCGCATGAGGCTGGACTCAAGGGCGTGGTCTCGACTGCCGGCGCGGGCACGCTGGCGATGGCGCGCAAGCTTCAGCCGAGCGCGATCACGCTCGACCTGGGACTTGCCGACATCGACGGCTTCGTGCTCCTCGACCTTCTGAAGCACGACCCGCAGACCAGCGACGTTCCGATCCATGTCATCTCGGGAGTCGACCGAAGCGAGTCGGTGATCGGCATGGGCGCCTTCGGAGTGACCGAGAAGCCGGCCGAGCGAGCCGAGCTGGTCAAGGTCTTCGCGGCGCTTCGCGAGCAAAGCCCCGAGCGGAAGCCCCGGCGGAAGACGAAAACGCCGCGTCCGGCGCGGCAGCTCCCCGAGCTCGCGGGAGCCAAGGTGCTGATCGTCGACGACGACATCCGCAACATCTTCTCCCTGACGAGCGTTCTGGAGAGCCACGATGTGGAAGTTCTCCACGCGGAGCGGGGAAAGGACGGAATCCTGATCCTTGAGCAGTCGCCCGGAGTCGACGTCGCGCTCATCGACATCATGATGCCCGAAATGGACGGCTACGAGACGATGAAGCAGATTCGCCAGCGGCCGCAGCTCGCCGACCTGCCCCTGATCGCGGTCACCGCCAAGGCGATGAAGGGAGACCGCCAGAAGTGCCTCGACGCCGGTGCGTCCGACTATATCGCCAAGCCCGTGGACATCGAGCTTCTGCTTGCGCTGGTGCGCGTGTGGGTCGCCCGCTCGCGCGAAGCCGCTGCCATCGCCGCGGCGGCGCCGATCGCGATGGAGGCCGCGGAGTAAGGGATGAACCGGCCCGCGAGCGAAATCCCTGTGCAGCCGCACCTCGAGCCTGAGGCGTCCGAGCCGCTCGATCTCCCGCGACCGAGCGTTCTCCTCGTCGACGACGACGAGCGCAACCTTCTGGCGGTGCAGAGCATCCTCGAGGATCTCGGCGAAGTGGTTCCCGCACGTTCGGGAGAGGAGGCGCTCCGGCATCTCCTCAAGGGCGAGTTCGCGGTCATCCTGCTCGACGTCTACATGCCCGGCATGGACGGCTACGAGACCGCCCAGATCATCCGCAGCCGCGATCAGACCAAGGGCATCCCGATCGTCTTCCTCTCGGCGGTCAACAAGGAAGCCGAGCATCTGCTGCGCGGCTATTCGATGGGCGCGGTCGACTATGTGTTCAAGCCGGTCGACCCGGTCGTGCTTCGCTCCAAGGTTTCGGTGTTCGTCGATCTCTTCGCCAAGACCAAGGAAATCGAGCGCAAGGCGCGGCAGGAACAGGCGCTGCTCGACGCCAACCTTCGCGCGAACGCCGAGCGCCTGCGAGCCGAGCAGGAGCTTCGCCGAGCCGAGCAGCGGCAGGCGGCCATCATCCAGTCGCTTCCGATGGTGCTTTATCTAGAGCCCTATGAGGCAGTCCAGCGCCTGCCCAATTATGTGAGCGGAGACCTGGAGGCGATCACCGGCTTCACGTTCGATCAGGTTTCGAAGCAGCCGAACATGTGGTTCGAGCGGCTTCATCCCGATGACCGCGACCGCACGACCGCGGCCCTCGAAGCGCGACGGAAGACCGGCCGCTCTTCGATCGAATACCGATGGCAGTGCGCCGACGGCAGCTACCGGCACCTCCTCGATCAGGCCGTCTTGCTGAAGGATCTCGACGGCCGTCCGGTCGAGTTTGCCGGGACGCTGACGGACATCTCGGAGCAGCGCTCGCTCGAAAGCCAGCTCATCCAGGCCCAAAAAATGGACGCGATCGGCAAGCTGACCGGTGGAATTGCGCACGATTTCAACAATTTGCTAGCCGCCGTGATCGGCGGACTCGGCCTGTTGGAGAAGCGCGCCAAGCTCGACGAGGATCAAGGCAAGATCCTGACGATGACCAAGCGTGCAGCCGAGCAGGGCAGCGAGCTCGTTCGTCGCCTGCTCGCCTTTGCGCGGCGACAGAAGCTGGAGCCGGACGCGATCGATTTCGCATCTTTTCAGGAGGCGGTGTGGGACCTGCTGACTCACACGCTAGGCGGGCTCGTGAACATCGAATGGCACTCCGGCGATGAAGTCTGGAACGGCTTCGCCGATCAGGCGCAGCTCGAGCTTGCGCTGGTCAACCTCATCATCAACGCCCGCGACGCAATGCCGGCCGGCGGTACGGTTAGCGTCACGATCGATAACCGCGAACTGCAGACAGGCAATTGGGCCGACCTTCCTGAGGGCGACTATGTCATGCTTGCGGTCCGCGATACCGGCACCGGAATCGCCCGGGACCAGATCGAAAAGGTGATCGAGCCCTTCTTCACCACCAAAGAGCAGGGCAAGGGAAGCGGGCTTGGTCTCAGCATGGTCTACGGCTTCGCCAAGCAGTCGAACGGCGCTTTCCGGCTGGACAGCGAGATCGGACGCGGAACGACGGCCGAGCTGTGGCTCCCGCGCGCGCCGCAGAGCAAGCGGAAGCGGGCCCAGCGTCCGCAAGAGACGGACCTCCCCACCACGCGACATCTCAAAATCCTGCTGGTCGACGACCATGAGGAAGTGCGCAGCACGACGGCCGCGGTCCTCCACGACTTCGGTCACTCGGTCACCGAAGCCTCGAACGGATCGGACGCGATCGAGGCGCTCAAGCAGCGCGAGTGCGACTACGACCTGCTGATCAGCGACTATGCGATGCCGCACCTCTCCGGCACCGAGTTCCTCCGGGAAGCGCGCAAGCTCTGCCCCGAAGTGCCGGCGCTGATCATCACCGGCTATGCCGACGCGGATACGATCACCGATCGCCCGAAAGGCGTTCGAGTGCTGCTCAAGCCGTTCACTCCGCGCAAGCTTCAAACCGTGGTTTCGCAGCTCTGCGGCGCTTGCGCCGTGGCCGGCTGAACACAGATCGGCAAATCCAAGCGAGACGTGAACCCGACGCGGTGAGCCGTGCAACCCGATGGCGCTCACCGGGTTGTGTCGTTCATACGTGGGAAGGTGGGCAGAGTAGGTGGCGGACGAGGATGCTCCGCAAGATGCGGAAATCGACGAGGTCAGCGCACGTCTGAACGACGCGTTGAAATCCTGTCGGTCCGTGATTGCGAACTACAAGGCATTGCTGGCGGCGGAACAGAAGAGCCCTGAAGCCGACGAGGAGCCGGGATCGGTCGCGGACCAGCTCGGCGATCCGCCTGCCTAGGACCAGCCGGGCTGCCTTACCCGACGCCGGTCGTGACCGGTTCAACTATCAAAACACGAGCCGGATGTTGGCGCCGCCTTCCGCCGCATCGAGCGCGCATATCGACCCACCGTGCGCCAACGCGACCTGGCGGGCGAAGCTGAGGCCGACGCCGCTGCCGCCCTTGTGCGTGGTATAGAAGGGCAGGAAGATGTCTTCGCGCTGATCTTCGGCAATCCCGGGACCATTGTCACGCACTTCCAGGCGAATCCGGGCATTGGCTTCGCGGGCGAGGCTGAGCGTTACGATGGCTCGCTCCAGATCGGCTGTGGCTCGCATCGAATTTCGGAGGAGGTTGAGGACTGCCTGGGCCAGCAGCTCGGGATCGGCGTTGAGGCTGAGCGTCTCCGGGTCGACCTCGAGGCGTGTTTCCACCGTCCGGTCCGAGGCGTGCTCGAGCGCCAGCCGCATGATTTCTTCGGCCCAGGGCTTCGCCTTGAAGCGACGACGGTGGACGTCGGGCGACTGGGCGAACTCGCGATAGCTTTCAACGAAGCGGAGGATGCCTTCGGCGCGGCGGGCAACGGTTTCGGTGGCGGTCCGCGCATCGGAAAAATCGCCGCCCCGCTTCGAAGCCTCGGCCACCAGCTCGGCCCCGGTCCGAGCGAGCGAGGTGATCGGAGTGAGCGAGTTCATGATCTCGTGCGTCAGCACCCGGACCAGATCGGCCTGCGCAGCGACCTCCAGCGCGCCGAGCTCGCTCTGCACCGGAAGGATCGAAAGCACGATCACCGGGCGGTCCAGCCGCGCCACCTGGGCAGAGGCGAAGATCGCCTTTTGCGGAACGCCGTCGAGGACCATGCGCGTGATCTTGCGGGTGCCGGGCGGCAGCCGGATCGCGGCGCCCAACTCGGGACCGAGCGCGTCCAGGTCCTCGATCCGGTGCAGGTGCCGGCGCGCGAACAACTGCCGCGACGCTTTGTTGAGAAGCTCGACCTTTCCGTCGGAATCCAGCGCCAGGAGAGCGCTCGGGGCATCGTCCACGATCGCTGAAAAATAGCGCGTCTGGGCGCTCTCCGCGGCGTGGCGCGCCTGCAATGTCTTCAGCGCATGATCGAGGGTGTCGCCGAGTACGTCGAACCCGCCTCCGCTCGGATCCGAAAAGCGCTGCGAGTAATCCTCGAAATTCACCGATTCGATGAAGCGGGAGACGAGGAAATTCGTGCGCCGGATGAAATTCCACAGACTTGCGGCGGCGGCCGCCGCGATCAGCGCAACAACCACGATCCCGGCCCGGACTCCGGGAGTCGCGGACGCCTTGGCGACAAGCAGTACGGCGGCGACGAGCACGAGCGTTCGCCAGGCGAGTCCGAACTCGAACCTGCGCCTAAAGTCCATGCTTCTCCATGCGCCGGTAGAGTGCGCCGCGGCTTAGGCCGAGCTCGGCCGCGGCGAGCGAGATGTTGAAATGATGCATCCGCAATGCGCGCTCGATCATTTGCCCTTCGAGCTGGTCGAGATTGAGGGTCTCGGCGTCCAGCGCCACCGAGGCAGCCGGCGATCGTCGGGTGAGCGGGAAATCGTCAATTCCGTAGCATTCGCCCTCCGCCATGATCACCGCCCGCTCGGTGGCGTGCCTCAGCGCGCGAACATTGCCGGGCCAGTCATGTTCGATGAGCGGGCCGAGCACTGCCGGAACCAGCTTGCGTTTGGGCTTGTCATACTTGCGCGCATAAAGCTGAAGGTAATGGTCGAGCAGGACGGGGATGTCCTCCCGGCGTTGGCGCAACGGCGGCACCTCGATCTCGATCGTGTTGAGCCGGAACAGCAGGTCCTGGCGAAAGCGCCTTTCGTTGGAGAGCTCGTCCGTCGCGACGTTTGTCGCCGCGATGACCCGGACGTCGATCGAAATCCGCCGGTCCGCCCCGACCGGCACAACCTCGCGCTGCTCGAGCGCCGTCAGGAGCTTGGGTTGGAGGTGGAGCGGCAAATTGCCGATTTCGTCGAGAAACAAAGTGCTCTTGTCGGCGCCCTTGAGCCTCCCGATGCGCTCGCCGGCCGCCCCCGTGAACGCCCCTTTGACGTGGCCGAACAGCTCGGATTCGAACAGAGTCTCGGTTGTCGCTCCGAGGTCGACCGAGACCATCGGCAAATGACCTCGCCGCGACAGCCGATGGATCTCGCGGGCGACGATCTCCTTGCCGGTGCCGTTCTCGCCCAGGATCAGCACGTTCGCGTCGGTCGGGGCGGCACGCTGGATCAGCATTCGGACGCGCTGCATCGCCGCCGACGTGCCGAGCAGCGGAGTCTCGGGCGAGTGCGCAAGCTCGGACGCTCGGCCGCGCTCGATGCTCGCCTCGATCCGGCTCCGGCGCAGCGCCGCGGCGCTCCGAACGGTGGCGGCAAGCCGTTCGTTGCTCCACGGCTTGGCGACGAAGTCGCTTGCGCCCTTCTTGATCGCCTCCACGGCGATCGAGACCGCCCCGTGCGCCGTGATGATCACCACCGCGGAATTGGGATCCGCGTCCATGATTCGCCCAAGGTACTCGAGGCCCTCGCGGCCGTCTGTCGCGGCGCGCTGAAAATTCAGATCGAGGAGGATGGCGTCCGGGCGTTCGCTCTCGAGCATCTTTAGCAGCTCGGCGGGCGAGCCGAGCGCCTGAATCCTCTCGAACAGGTCGCGCAACGCGAGCTGCGCGGCAAGCGCGACATCGGGATCGTCATCGACGACCACGGCGAGATCGAATTCCTTGGCCACGCTACGCTTGTAGCGGTACTGTCCGGAAATGGACAATAGCTCTCTTCGATTATCGCGGATGCTGGTTGGCACGGCTCTTGCCACGAAAGGAGCATGTTTGCCGCAGCCGAACGCTTGGCCCCGGGACGCGCTCGTACCGAAGGATCGCGCATGCTGTCCGATTCCGGACAGCGGCTGACCGGAGCCGGACAGTGAGCCTGATCGAATTGCGTCAATCGAGCCGCTCGGAGCCGGTCAGCGGAAGCGGGATGGACCAGGTCATCGAGCGAAAGCGGATCGACCGCCGACTTCTGATCGCCGGCGGCGGCGCGGCGGTCCTGTTGCTGGTCCTCCTCTTCTGGTTCTTCGCTCCGCGGGCGGATTCGATGACGGTCGATCGCGAGCGGCTGACGATCGAGAGCGCGCGGGCCGGCGTGTTCGAGGATTTCCTGCCCGTTCGAGCGAGGGTCACACCGCTGCTCACCGTCTATCTCGATGCGGTCGAAGGCGGACAGGTTGACAAGAAGCTCGTCGACGACGGCGCCCAGGTTGTCCAAGGGCAGATGCTTGCGGTGCTGTCAAACGCCGAGCTCCAGCTGTCGACCCTGGAGAAGGAAACCGAGGTCGAGCAGCAGCTCAACAACATGCGCAGCCAGGAGCTCGCGCTCGCGACCACGCGCAGCGCGGACCTTCGGGATCTCAACCAGGCGCAAACCGACCTCGCGAAGGCGAAGCGGCAATATGACCTCGACAAGCCTCTCGCCGAAAAGGGCTTCGTCGCCGCCAAGACCTTCAACGATGCCCAGGACGATTATTATTATCAGACCAAGCGGCTCGAGATCCTCAAGCAGAGCATCGCGAAGAACGAGGGCATCCAGTCGAGCCAGCTCGGGCAGCTTCGAGCCGCCGCATCATCGCTCAACTCGAGCCTCGGGATCGCTCGGGGAAGCCTCGGTCAGCTGAACATCCGGGCGCCGATCACGGGCCAGCTCAGCGGATTCGACATCCAGCTCGGCCAGTCGCTTCAGCAGGGCGAGCGGATCGGCCAGATCGACAGCGCTGCGGGCGACAAGCTGCAGGCCGACGTTGACGAATTTTATCTCGGCCGGGTTGCGGTGGGCCAGATGGCAACCGGCGATATCGAAGGGAAGACCTACAGCCTCAAGGTGTCGAAGGTCTATCCGCAGGTGCGCGACGGCCAATTCCAGATCGATCTGTTGTTCATCGGCCCCGAGCCTCCGTCGATGCAGCGCGGCCAGACCGTTCAGGCGAAGCTGACGGTCGGCGATTCGTCGAAGGCGCTGCTGATCCCGAACGGCGCCTTCTTCAACGACACAGGCGGCAACTGGGTGTTCGTCGTCGACAAGAGCGGCAACGGCGCGACCAGGCGCCAGGTGCAGCTCGGCCGGCGCAACAGCGACTTCATCGAAGTACTGAGCGGCCTCAACCCCGGCGATCGCGTGATCACCTCATCCTACAGCGGCCTCACCGACAAGAACCATCTGAGCTTCGGCTCCGGCGATTGAGAAAGGACCAGATTCGTGCTGACCATGACCGGACTTACCAAGAGCTACCGCACCGACACGGTCGAGACGACTGCGCTGGATGACGTCGATCTCGACATCGCCGACGGCGAGTTCGTCGCGATCATGGGCCCGTCCGGCTGCGGCAAATCTACGCTGCTGAACGTGATGGGCATGCTCGATAGTCCGAGCAGCGGCTCGTACGTCTTCAACGGTCAGGAGGTCGCGGGCTTGAGCGAAAGCCAGCTCGCCGAGACCCGCAAGAGCAACATCGGCTTCATCTTCCAAAGCTTCAACCTGGTCGACGAGCTGACCGTCCGCGAGAATGTTGAGCTGGCGCTGCTCTATCACAGCATTCCGGCCTCGGAGCGGCGCTCGCGAGTCGACCGAGTGCTCGACAAGGTCGGAATCGCTCACCGTTCGAAGCACCGCCCGACGCAGCTTTCGGGCGGGCAGCAGCAGCGCGTCGCCGTGGCCCGAGCGCTCGTCGGCGAACCCAAGCTCATCCTTGCCGACGAGCCGACCGGCAACCTCGACACGGCGCACGGCGAAGAGGTCATGCGCATGCTCCGCCAGCTCAACCAGGAAGGATCGACCATCGTCATGGTGACCCACTCGCCGTCGCACGCCGATTTCGCGAGCCGCGTCGTCAACATGCTCGACGGCCGAATCCTCCAGGAGCGGCGCAGAGCGGCCTGATCAATCAACGGAGTCCAGGTGTTTGCAGAGGACGGTCGCCATGTGGAGGAATTACTGGACGGTCGCGGTTCGGGCGCTCGCCAAGAGCAAGACTTATTCAATCATCAACATCGCCGGTCTCGCGATCGGAATGGCCGCGTGCATCATGATCCTGCTCTATATCCGCTACGAGCAAAGCTACGACAGCTGGCTGCCGGACGTTCAGGACACGTACGAGTTGCAGACGTGGAGGCCGCATCCGTCAGATGGAGAGGCCTTCTTCTCGCAGATGTCGGCTTACGTCAGCAAGGATCGAATCAAGAAGGACTATCCGGAAGTCGTCGCCGCCGTTTACGCACTCGGCACCGAGCCGGTTTTCCTCAAAGACGGTCAGGCATCGCCGACAAAAGATTACATGATCGCCGACGACGACTTCGAAAAAGTCGTCAACCTTCCGCTTGTCTCGGGGACCGGCCTGCCGGCGGTCGGCACCGCCATGATCTCGCAGACCGAAGCGAAAAACCGCTTCGGAACCGATCAAGTTCTTGGTCGAACGATGAGCACGATCTCCCAAGGCGTGACCCGCGACTTCAAGATCACGGCCGTCTTCAAGGACATCCCGAAAAATTCGAACATGCGGATCAACGCGATCGAGCGATTGGACTTCAACAGCTTCTACGCGAACGACCCGAACTCCTTGACGTGCTGGGGATGCCAGGCGGGATGGGTGTTCCTGAAGCTAAAACCGGGCGCAGACATCAAGTCGATGCAAGCCCGCGAGCCCGCGTGGGAAAAGCGCAACATCCCCGATGAGCCGAATGGAAACATCCGTTTCAATCAGGGCGACGATGAGGATTGGCACTTCATCAACTTCCGCGACATCCACCTGGGGAAGGCCCAGACGGGGAAAATGACCCCCGGCAACGATCACCGAACAATCGCGACATTCGCGATCATCGCTGCGCTGATCCTCGGAATGGCCGTCGTCAATTTCACCAATCTCGCGACTGCGCGGGCCAGCCAGCGCGCTCGAGAAGTTGCGCTTCGCAAGGTGCTCGGCGCCAATCGAAAGCAGCTGATTGTCCAGTTCCTCGCGGAAGCAATTCTCATTTCCGCGCTGGCGATGCTTGTCGCGCTTACACTTGTCGAGCTTCTGGTGCGGCCGTTTGCAGCATTTCTCAACGCCGACCTGACCCTCAACTATTTTGGAGTCCGCGGGATCTTCCTTCCTGCAATCGCGCTCACCTTCCTGGTCGGGATCGTGAGCGGCCTTTATCCCGCGCTGTTTCTATCACGCTTCCAGCCTGCGCAGGTATTGAAGGCCAATCGGTCGGCGGCGGAAACTCCCGGATCGGGGCGGCTTCGGGTCGCGCTGGTCATCCTTCAATTCGCCGTTTCGATCGGCCTCATAATCTGCACTGCGGTGATCTACGGCCAAACGGTTTTCGCCCGGTCAGTCGACCCTGGCTACAAACGCGATCACATCCTCCAGGTGAAGAATTTGAATCGCGCGGAGCTCCTTCCGAAGGCCGACACGATCATCGAGCAGATGAAGCGCGTCCCCGGAGTGGTCGCTGCAGGCCTGACTGAAATTGGCGTTAACACCGGCAACACGAGCTCCACGGGGGTCATTCCTCCCGGCAGCAACACGATGGTCCCATTAGGCCAATACGATGTCACGCCCGGCTATTTCGACGCGATGGGTCTGAAGCTGCTCGCCGGCCGCTGGTTCGATCCAAATCGCGCTGGCGACGACATGACGCTCGATTTCCCGCGTAACCGAAATCAGGAGGTCGCGCTTGCGGCGCGCGGCGTCAACATGGTGCTGAATGCCTCCGCGGTTCGCAAGCTGGGGTTCAAGTCGCCGCAAGACGCGATTGGAAAGGTGTTCCGTAGCGAACTGTTCGACCCGGGGACCGGCATGGTGAATATCACCATCATCGGGGTCGTGGGAGACTCCCGTTTCCGTACAGTTCGTACGCCGATCGAACCGATCATGTTCCAGGATGCCCGAATCGGCCCCGCCTGGATGATTATCCGCTACCGCGGGGACCCCGCGACTGTCGAAGCTGCGGTCGCTCGCCAATGGAAGCAGATTACCAACGACGTTCCGTTCGAAGCCAGTTTCAGCGAGGACGTCATTCGCGACCTTTATAAAGCCGAGGACTCTCGGGCGAAGATATTTGCCGCTTTCTCTCTGCTCGCAGTCCTCATCGGTTGCCTCGGCCTGTTCGGCCTCGCCGCCTTTACCGCCGAGCGCCGGACCAAAGAGATTGGGATCCGCAAGGTCCTGGGAGCGCGCACGCGCGACATCGTCCGGCTGCTCGTCTGGCAGTTCAGCCGGCCGGTGATCATCGCCAACGTGATCGCGTGGCCGATCGCATGGTGGATGATGCGCGATTGGCTGAACGGCTTCGATCAGCGAATTCCGCTGACTCCGGTGCCCTTCCTGATCGCCGCTCTGATCGCG
>DASUIC010000062.1:0-3504 GCA_036273215.1 Sphingomicrobium sp. | reverse complement strand
AGGGCGGCGACCGCCTCGCGCTCGGCCGGCGTAAGATCGGGGTGCCAGACGTCGAAGATCAGGACCACCCGCAACTCGTCCGTCGGATTTGCGGCCTCATGCTCGATCGTGTCGTCGAACACGAACGCTTCTCCAGGCGTCCACTGGCGAGTCTCCGCGCCTACACGGAACCAGCAGCCCTCGGGGACGACGAGCGGCAGATGGCACACGAGCCGCGTGTTGCTGATCCCCACGTGAGGAGGAATGACCGTGTTGGGAGCGAGCAGCGAAAACATCGCGTTCGGCGAAGCGCCCGGAACGTCGGGCTGCGGCACGCGCTCGAGCACCGCCATCGTTCGCGGGCAGTGCCTCGCATTAGCCTCAATCACCGTCCCGTGACGAGTCAGGTGAATCGCCGTCCAGTCGCGGCTCTGGTTGAGCGGCCGCCACTGGTCCATCGGCACATGCTCGTCCAACTGCACGTAGGGAATCAGCTCGGCCCGTTCGGCGGCCATCACCTGCCGCATCTCGGCGGCGATTTCCTCTGTCGCCGCTTCGATTTCAGCGATCCAGGGGAAGAGCCGGCGGGGGTGGAACTCGCGCTCGGTGAGCGACGGAAATTGAAAGTCGGTCGGTTCGCTATGATACGGCCGGGTACGCCTCAGTGCGTTGGTTCTGAAGCGATCGATCCGCTTCTGCTCTTCCTCGCTGGAATGGGCTTCCGCTACAGCCATCGCAGCCTTGAACCGCGCCTCCCTCTTGAACTGCCACGCCGCATAATGCCGCTCGGCCTCGCTCACGACGGCCATCAGTTGCGGTGCGAGATTCCCACTGGGCTTCCTCGCCAGCGCGTGCCCCCATGCCTCGCCTGCCTCCGGCGACCCGAGACTATGAAGCACGCTTGCCCGCATCAGCAATGCGGTGAAGTCGCGCGGGCTGATCGCGAGCGCCGTGTGGATCGCGTCCAGAGCCTCCCGCGCCATCCCCGCTCCACGCCGGATTGCCGCAATCCGCATCCACAACGAGAAATCGTCCGGTGAAAGCGCCGCCGCGCGTTCGAGCAGTGTTGCGGCACGGGCGAGGTCGCGTGCGGCGGTCGCCTTGTCTGCTTCCCTGACCAGTTCGGCGCTGTCCATCACTGCAGACTATAGCCGAATTTCTCGATCCACGGCCGGAGCAGGGGAAACACCGGCTCAAGGTGTTTGCGATAATTGCGCCAGCGGCCCGCCGAGCGGGTGTAAATCGGCTCGACGACCTGCGCGTAACTCGCGGTCTTGATCCGGCCCCGCTTGAGCGCCGTGGCCTGATGGTCGAGCACCGAGTCGTGCCAGTCGAGGCCCAGAAATTCGAACAGCGAGCGCAGTTCCCGGGCGCGATCCGCGACAACGTCCTCATAGAGAATGGCATGTGCCGGGAGCGGAATGAGGCTTTGCACGTGCTCGTAATAACTGAAGCTGATGTCGTAGAGCTCGGCTGCAGTGTCGAGACTGACGAAGCTGGACATTCCTTCGTTGGTCCGGAAGTTCGCCATGAAACAGCTGAGCACGACGTCGCAGGGGTGGCGGAGCGCCAGGATGATCCTTGCGTCGGGAAAGAGCCTGCGGACGAACGGAAGCAAGTTCATCGTCAGCGGGTTCTTGTCGACGAGAAGCGTGCCCTCGGCGAGCGGCCGAAGCGACGCCACCGTCTCGAAGTATCGGTCGCGCGCGGCGGCAATCTCTTCGTCGGGCATGGTGGGAAGTCCGGCGAAGGACGGCACGAGTTGCATCGCGGTGCGCAGAGGTGGCTCCTCCTCCAGCACTTCGACGTTCGGGTGCGACATCAGCATCGTGTCGAGCAACGTCGTGCCGGATCTGGGAAATCCGACCAGGAAAGCAGGAGCCGGACGGGGATCGGGCATCTTCTCAGGGCGCCACTTGGCCGCCCATTGCGGCGTCACTCTGTCGCGAAATTGACGAATCTGGTCGCGGTAGCCGGCGCCGCGCTCCTCCGGCCGACTGGGGTCCGCCCGAAATTCCTCGTTCATCCTGGCGAAGGCGTCGAACGCCTCTTCATAGCGTCCGGCGCCTTCGAAAAGCTGACCTTGCAAGTGGAAGCGGCGTGCGGGCTCGAGATCCGCGGGTACGCTATCGAGCGCCGTGAGACCGGCATCGAACTGTTTCGCGCGGTAGTAATGGAAACCACGGATCAAGTTTACGGCATCGCCGGTTCCCCGCTTTTCCGCCTCGTCCGCAAGACTGGCAAGTTCGCCGGTGCGGTTTGTCAGCTCCAGCACCACGGCAATGCCGACATATGCGTCCGATTGCGCGGGATCGATCTGGAGGACTTGCCGGTAGGTTGACTCGGCCTCGTCCATCCTTTGGAGCTGAGCGAGTTGCTTGGCCTTGTCGATCAGCAGGAGGGTGCTGTCCGGCGCGCGAGCGACCGCGGCTTCGATCGCTTCCAGCGCATCCAGATCCCTTCCATTGTCGCGAAGCAGCTGATGCAGATCGCGAAGCGGCAGAACGCCTTCCGGAAACTCCGCCGCGAGTTCCCGAAAAATCGCTTCCGCTTCCTCAATCCGATCCAGTTTGCGAAGCACGTTCGCATAGTTGAGGCGCGTCTCGGCAGAAGTTGAGTTGATCACGAGCGCCCGCTCGTAGGCGTCCGCGCTGTCCTCGAACTCCCCGGCTCCTCTCAACGCGTTGCCGAGATTGTTCCACATTTCCCAATCGTCCGGCGCGGAAGCGAGCACGTGCTCGAGAGCCTCTCGCGCTGCTTCAAAGTCGTTCAGCTGGACCGCGATCGCGCCGCGAATTCGCGCGAGCTGAAGCGTCGGGTCGGCGAATGCGCGCGCGCGGCTCGCGACCTCGAACACGCGATCAAACTGTTCGAGGATAGTCAGGGCCCTCGCCAGGTCGGTTGCAATCTTGATGTCCGATGGCCGCTTCTCGAGCGCAAATTCGAGGTGCCCGACCGCTCTCTCCGGCTGATCGAGGTCGAGCCGGAGCATGCCGAGGAGGGCGTTGAGGGCAATTGGATCCCCGCCGATTGCGAGCGCCTGTTCGGCGATCGAGCACGCCTCGTCGAAGCGACCCATCCGGGCTGCGGCCAGCGCTTCCCGGATCATGGCTGTAGCGCCTGTCCTACCGATGGCTGACGTTGCGGTCGGAATGGTCACGGAGTTCCCAAGGCGGTGTTCGCAAGGAGGTTACCGCCGGCTCATTCCAAAAAGAAGGGGCGGCGGCACTCGGCCACCGCCCCGATTTGATCGAACCTGCTTCGCTTAGAAGTTCAGCGTCGCGCCGGCAAAGAAGAACCGGCCCAGCGAGTCATAGACGCCGCCGTAGGTATTGCCGTTACAGAACACCACCGCGCAGGCTCCGTTGCCGGTCGTGAAGATCGGCGGGTCCTTGTCGAAGATGTTGTTCACGCCGAGACGCAGGTTGTAATGGTCGCCCACCGTAAAGGTCGACGCCAGGTCGAAGTAGCTCTGCGCCGGTATGTGAGCACCGATCGGAGGCACGCCCACGGCACTCAGCGTCG